>CAKUQA010000169.1 GCA_934675225.1 uncultured Candidatus Melainabacteria bacterium
ATCATATTTTTTTTATCCATGTTATTATAAAAACACTAATATAACCAGACGGAGAGGAAATTTTTATAATGATAAGTTTTTTATTAAAATTGTTGGGAGATCCTAACGAAAAAAAAGTTAAAAGCATAATGGGCATAATTGACCATATTAATGCACTAGAACCACAATTTGAAAAGTTAACCGATGAAGAATTGAAAGCTAAGACTGATGAATTCAGGGCTATCTTGGCAAAACGCCCTACATCAAAAGACTTTAAAACGGATAGAAAACTTGAAAAAGAAGCATTGGATAAAATTTTACCGGAAGCATTCGCAACTGTTAGAGAAGCAGGTAAACGTGTTTTAAATATGCGTCACTTTGATGTTCAGCTTATTGGCGGATACTTCTTACATAATGGACATATCGCAGAAATGAGAACAGGTGAAGGAAAAACTCTTGTTGCAACATTACCTGCATACTTAAATGCTTTAACTGGTAAAGGGGTACACGTAATTACCGTAAACGATTACTTGGCAAAACGTGACAGTGATTGGATGGGTAAAATTTATAAATTTTTAGGACTTTCTGTCGGAGTAATTCTTTCCGGAGGACGTTCTGCAGAAGATTTCGCTGCTAAAAAAGCAGCTTATGCTTGCGATATAACTTATGGAACAAACAACGAATTTGGTTTCGATTATCTTCGAGACAATATGGCTTCAAATATTGATATGTTAGTTCAAAGACCTTATAACTATGCAATTATCGATGAAGTCGACAGTATTTTGATTGATGAAGCAAGAACTCCGTTAATTATCAGTGGTCGTCTTGAAAAATCCGCAGAAACATATCAATTGATGGCAAAAATTGCACCTCAATTAGAAAAAATTAAAGATTACGAAGTTGATGAAAAAAATAAAAATATTATTTTAACTGAGGACGGTATTGACCACGCACAAGAACTTATCGGAGTAAATGATTTATTTGATATCAACACTCAATATGCGCACCATCTTTTACAAGCTTTAAAAGCTAAAGAATTATTCGTAAAAGATACCGACTATGTTGTAAAAAATGGCGAAGTAATGATTGTTGATGAATTCACCGGACGTTTGATGGAAGGTAGACGTTGGTCTGATGGTTTGCACCAAGCAATTGAAGCTAAAGAAGGTGTTCAAATTCAAGACGAAACTCAAACACTTGCCAGCATCACATTCCAAAATCTATTCAGATTATATCCAAAATTATCAGGTATGACCGGTACTGCCATGACAGAAGAAGCAGAATTTGGGAAAATTTATAACCTTGAAGTTACAACAATTCCAACCAATAAACCTGATATTAGAATAAACTATCCGGATGTTATATACAAAACAGAACGTGCGAAATTTGATGCAGTAGTTCAAGACATTATAAAAATGCATGAAATCGGCAGACCTGTTTTGGTTGGTACAATTAGCATTGAAAAATCAGAATATGTTTCTCACTTATTACAACAAGCCGGAATTCCACACCACGTATTAAACGCAAAACACCATGAAAAAGAAGCATATATTATCGCTCAAGCCGGACGAGTTGGCGCTGTTACAATTGCAACAAACATGGCTGGTCGTGGTACAGATATCTTGTTAGGTGGTAATGCGGAATTCTTAGCAAAAGAAATGCTTGATAATAAAGGTATTACTCCGGAAAATGAAAATTACGCAGCAGAAAAAGAAGCAGCATTATCAGAAGCTCGTGCTATTACAGAAAAAGAGCACGCAAAAGTTGTTGAAGTTGGCGGATTACACGTAATAGGAACAGAACGTCACGAATCTCGTCGTATTGATAACCAATTAAGAGGTCGTGCTGCTCGTCAGGGAGACCCTGGATCTACAAGATTTTTCTTATCATTAGAGGACAATTTGATGAGAATTTTTGGAGGCGAAAAGATTACAGCTTTGATGAATGCTCTCAATGTTGAGGATGATATTGCAATTGAAAATGTTCTTATCACAAGACAAATTCAATCAGCTCAGAAAAAAGTAGAAACTTACCACTTTGATATAAGAAAATCTGTTCTTGAATATGATGATGTTATGAATATTCAACGTGAAAAATTCTATGCACAAAGACGAAAAGTTCTTGCAGGCAAAGATTTGTCAGAAGATATTTATTACATGATTGAAAAAGAAATTGATAGACTCCTAAGAAGTTATATTGCTCCGGATCTTCATCCTGAAGAATATGTATATGACGATTTGCAAACAATGATTAAAGAGTTACACTCTATAATTCCTCAATTATCCGGTGTTCAGGTATCTGATATCCAAAATCTAAGATTTGAACCAATTTTTGACAAATTAAAAACATTAGCAATTGGAGCATACCGACAACACGAAGAAGAAGTAGTAAATTTTTATAACCAAGTTGTTACGCAATATGACCCAGAAGCTCCGTTGCAAGAAGCATTTAGCAGCAATAATGTAATAAGAAATCTTGAAAAAGATATCTTATTAAGAGTTGTAGACAATAAATGGATTGACCACTTACACAATATTGATATGTTAAGAGAAGGAATAGGTTTAAGAGCTTACGGACAAAAAGATCCGCTAATTGAGTACAAAAAAGAAGCTTATGATTTATTTAATAAAATGATGTATGAAATTCAAGGTGATACCGTTAAGCACTTGTTTAGAACAAAATTTGGTATTCAAGTAATTGGGCCTGAACCGGATAATGGCGAAGTTGCATAAATAATAAAAAAGAACTAATATTAATTAAAAAAGCAGGATGACAGTATTGTTATCCTGTTTTTTACACATTCCATGTTTTCATGTACATGCCTGCATGTATGCATAATCGTGGACTTTTCAAATATTGAATATACGTTATACTAAAAATGTGGTCAAGGTTCACGCCCAAGATGGCAAAACTGTTTACCACCGAAGGAGATAGTGACATGGGGTATATTCATTGTTGCGGAGCTTTGCATAAGACTCGAACTTTCCGCCTTGTTCCGCAAAACGATTTTGTGTTATGCGAATTGGACTACTTGGGCAAATGTCCCGTCTGTAATCATACAGTAGTTCAACTTACAAGAATAAATAAGGAAAATAATATTTCTGTTATCAGAAAGACAAATAAAAAAGCAAGAGAATTTTTTACAAAATTAAAAAATTTAATTTTGTATGAAATTAAACCTACAAAATATAACCTTTTTAATAGCGGGAAATTTTACCTGAATTACAATGAGTTTGGAATAAAAAAAAGATGTTATTCAAATCTTAGAACATTAAAAATAGGACTTACAGAAAATAAATACTTAAAAACCAATCCTTAAAATTATCTTACTCTCTGGGCGAGATTTCTCGCCCTTGTTTTTTTTGAACGGAAATATTATGAATGCAATTTACATATTTTTTAATATGCTGATAGTAAAAATAAAGATAAAGGAATTAAGAATATGGGACTCTCTCCAAAGGAAATTGAAGTAATAACTTTGGTTGCATTGGGATACTCTGATAAAGAAATTTGTAGTGAATTAAAAATAGCTTATGGAACAGTACGAAACCATATTGATAAAGCTGTATTAAAACTCAGAGCTCAGAATAGAACACATGCCGTAATGATTTATAAGTTTATGAATAAAGAATGGTTAGAGGAATTTTATGAAAAGAATAATCATACATTGGACTGCCGGAACCTACTTTCCAACTAATTATGAAAAAGAACATTATCACTTTTTAATAGACAAAAATGGAAATGTCCACAACGGAAAATTCTCTCCCGCAAGTAACGAAATTTGTAAAATTGGGAAATATGCAGCACACACTGGAGGTGGAAACACCGGAAGTATTGGAGTTGCAATTTGTCCAATGGCAGGATTTAAAAATTCTAAAAACTTAGGAGAATACCCAATTTTAGCAAAACAATTTGAAAGCACTATGAAGTTTTGCGCAAAACTTTGCCAAAAATATAAAATTGTAATCTCTCCACAAACAGTACTTACGCATTATGAATTTGGACTTAAAAATCCTCAAACAACATCCAAAGGAAAAATTGACATTATATATATTCCATCATATCCATGGGTAAAAAATGAGGAAGTCGGGAGTTTTATTCGAAGCAAAATCAAATGGTATTTGCAAAAACTATAAAAACTTTTAAAGGAGCAATTAAATGGAAATAGCATATTACAATCTCTCCGGAGGAATTAATCAGGCATTAACAAAAACTGAACTTGGTCTCGATACTAAAAAAATTTATTGGACAGATTCTGAAAATATTGAAATTTTACAAAACAGAGGCATTGTTAAGCAAAAAGGCAATACCTTATTTTTAGAC
>CAKUQA010000170.1 GCA_934675225.1 uncultured Candidatus Melainabacteria bacterium
GAAAATAACTATGCTTCAGCAATAGAGTATTGTAATCGTGCAATTGATTTCTATCATAACAGTCCTCAAATCGCTAAATTGAAAGCTATGTCTTATGAAAAAGAATTAAATTATAGAGGTGCTGTAAAATACTATCAACAGTACTTAGCGCTTAACCCTAATGCTGCAGATAGAGCAGATGTTATGAAAAGAATTGAAAAAATGCGCCCAAAATCTAATTAATGATTAGGTAATTAGATATTAATAATATAAATATAAACCCAGACTAAAATGAAAAAATTCGATATTCGAAAAACATTTGATATATTTTTGAGAGAGCCCATCAGTGTACTAACTGAGGGGCTGTTTCAACTTGTGAACATAGAAAATAATATATTTAACCAAAAACCTTATGTTAATGTTGATTTTGTTAATAGAAAAACGCAAATAACCGTTGTTAACAGTGAAAAAATGTATAATTTGTTCCAAAAAGTTTTGTTTAAAAGAAAATTGAAAGAACAAAAAGAAAAGGCATTAAGTGCAAAAAATTAAAACAATTATTTGTTCATTTGCCTTTTAATCCATTCCATTATTATATTTACGACATAATCCTGTTGAGATTTTGTCAATTCTGTTCCTTTTGGAATTTTATGCCATTTTTCAAGACAACCTCTACAACAACAAGCTGTTGCGTGTTGTGCAATAAAAACCGGATGTCCTTTCATAGGAGTTTGTTTTCCATCATTTGGAATATTTGCCGGGGCAAGACGTTTTGAAATAAAGTCGTGTGCATGGCGTTCAATTATTTCAAGCCCTTTTTGATTTATATAATCCAAATCTTTTTGCTTAAGCTTGAACTTACTTCTAAAATCTGATTTTGCAAGTCTGTCAAATATATCCACGTTAAAAATCTTCTTTCACACATTATTATTATACTATTAATAACAAGTTGCAATAGATTATGTAATAAACATCTTATTTCTTTATAATGAGTTGTCCTTCGCGGACAGCGGAAACTTTTTGTGAAAAAAAGTTCCACAAAACCATCCACACGCTTCATTCACTAATAACTAATAAGTTCAATAATAAAAACAGTCAAACTCACACCATACAAGTAAAGTGCAAAATGGTCATCAAAAAACTTAGGTGCTCAAACAATGACTGTTTTTGTTGTTCATTTTACTAACAAGTTATTGTTCATTCCACTATTGTGGCATTGTAGAACTGATTAATTTTTATAGATGTTAAAACTACGCATTTTCAAACTTCAATAAACCAAGATTTGGATTAGATAAATGTTCAAAACCTTCTTTCGTTCCATATTTTTTAGCATAACCAATTAAATCATCCCAAGCATTTAAAAGCTTTTCTTTGGCATCAATTAAATCTGAAAATAATTTATCCGTCTTTTCAAACTGAGGTTTTAAGTCTTTTTCTAAAATTTCTCTTTGAATTTTTTTAGTTTCTTCTGCAACTTTAATTCCAAATTCTTCTCGGTTACCATAGAACTGAGAAATAAGTTTTTCTTGTTTTTTTGCAAGTTCTTTAAATTCTACAGTTGGTCGTCCTTCAAACAAAGCTTTTTGAATTTCTGCTATTTCAGGATTCATTCTTTGCATAGCTTTAAGGGTTAATTCTTGAGATTCTGGGATTGCTTCTAAACCAAGTTTTGTCTGAATCCCTTGCATTACCTTTAATTCTAAATGTTCAAAATCTCTATGTTTATTTTTTATTATTTCATTTATTTTATCTTGAATTCCATTACGAGCTTTACCAGCAGGAAGTCCTTCTAATTGTTTAAAAAGAGCTGGAAGCTCGTTATCTATTGTATATAGAGTTTGTTCATATAGTTCATTGAATTTTTGAGTTTTATTTGTACCATATTTGTTTAGTGCTTTATCAATTCGCTTAAACATAAAAGAATAATCTTCAGGATAACTTCCTGGTGCTTTTCCATAGTGGTTACTAGTAGATGTTTTTCTATAAATTCCTGAGTTTTTTAACTCTCCTTTGAACTCTAATTCCGTATGTCTTGCATTTTTTTCAAGACCTGAATTTATGTATTCAAAATTTGCTTTTACTCTATTATATGAACCACTAATATTAGCCTGTTCACTTTTTGCTCTATTTTTCAATTCTTTTTCGATTGCACTAAATTTGGAGCTAGAACGCTTATTTGTGTCTACATATTTAGACATTTTATCATACCAAGCTTTGTCAAAATTTTCTCCAATTATTTTTCTAAAATTATCTGCTCCTTTATGTTTATAGAAAAGTATAAAATCTTCCATATGAGTTAATTCATGACCAATAACATCTGCCAAATCTTGATGATTTTTTAACTGGTTGAGATTTAGAGAAAGCCCACCAGTGCTTTGGCAAAATGAACCAGCTTCTTGTGCTCGTTTTTCTAAAAATGTTAATTTTATATCTTTTGGATTATAACCCATTTTCGATAAAATTGTTTCTACGGCTTCTGTTGCTGACTGTTGTGTAACCTTTCCTGTTTTCTTTGCAATTTGCGCCAATTCAGGTATACATTCATCAATAGAATGAATAATATTTCCTTTATTTTGCATTAATTTTTTGAGGTATTGAGACTGCTCTGATATTTCGACAGCAGAAACATTTTTAAATGATGGAACTCCTTCAATGATTTCATCAGACAATCCCATTGACTTTGCAAGTTTTCGATTTACAAATGTATCACCTTTTAGAGCTGATTTTCCTTTTAAGTTTGTATTTAGTATTGAATTAAAACTTATTGCTTTTTCTGTACCATTACCAAGACTTACTCTTAATTGTTGTATTGGTTCGCCCCTAGTTAAATCTAAACCATAAGATGTCGTTCCTACAACTTTGTTGCCATCACAAATTTGAAAACCTAAAATACCTTGACCTTTTTGCATTGAACGACCTCTAACGGTAACGTTAGGACGTTTTAGGTTTAAACCATCTACTAGGTTTCTAACAAAAGAAGGTAATTCTTCATAGTTACTACCCTCAAAACAAATTCTTGGTAAATCCTTTCCTCGTTTTGGAGTATAACCGCTTGTCATTTTTTTGAAAAAATCAAACATAGCTTTATCACCTTGTGCTAATGTTGTTTCTTCTGCTTTTGCCATAAAAGATACTATTTTCCCAATACTTTTAATTGCAACCATAAATTCCCCTTATAAATCCCTGTGTATTTATATAAAGGATTTATTATTTGATTAATTGACACAGTGCCCCGCATAGCATAGCATAGCATAGAGGCATTATATCTAGGTTTGAGGCTATTTTAAAATCACATTTACATTTTGTAACATTTTTGTTAGATTTAATAATTAAACAGAGAACCTTGTAAAACTAGCTAAAAAAGAAATTGCGGAAGTTGGTTTCGCTGAATTCAAGTCTGCAATAATTTCTTCAAAAGATGAATGTATCGAAAGCATTAAAAAAGAGCCCTTAGGCTCTGATTTTAATTGTTCTAGTTGTTTTAAATGGTGGAACTTCACATACAACTTAACACTTCAATTCGTTATTTATCATATTAATACTCTGATTTAGACTTCTTAAAATATTGCAATTTATTTGAAACATTTAACTGAAATTTTTATTCCAAAAACTGCAATATTGCTAAAAATACACATAATTAATGTTATCCAACCGAAAAGGGTTCACTGGAATACTCCAACACACATTCATTCTCGCAACGTGATATTTGGATAACTATACTTACATTATTACCGATTTCTCAAGCATTTTAAATTAATTTGTATCTTTTCAACACATATATTTTCTGAATAAGTTATACTTTTAATTTGCCTTGAATTTTCCAAATAGTAAATAATGCGACGTAAAACATCCATACCCCACCAAATGTTAGTACCTCATACGCAAGAAAAGATGCCCATTCAAAACGATATTCTATAATACCATGCAATGCAAAACATAACATTATAAGTACATCATAACCAAATGCCAATAATATTGAATTTTTTCTAAGAGTTGGGTAAGTTTTTAATTCATCTGCTACTTTAATCAATTCTGAATTAGAAAAAATTCTTACGAATATAACAAATAATAAGTATAGAATAAAGATTTTCGCAAGTAAGTATAATAAAATAAAGCAAATTGGAAGTATCCAGTTTGGTGATATATAACAAGTTATAAAAAAAACTAGAAACATTCCAAACATAAATATAATTAATAAAATATTGAAAAGATTTATGTAAAAATAAAAATCGAATTTCTTCATAGATTCAATTTCTCCTTATGATTTATTTCAGTTTATACCTACATTTCACAATTGTAAAGTATGGATT
>CAKUQA010000171.1 GCA_934675225.1 uncultured Candidatus Melainabacteria bacterium
TTCAAATATTCTTCGTTTAAAGTTATATCTTTAACAACAACGTGCCTAATCCACATTGGAATACCTTTTTCAGATAGGTATTGCGCAAATTTTAGGATATTTTTGTTAGAACATCCGGTTAATTTTTTATGTTCAGTGTCATTAATATGTTTTATATCTAAAAGAACTAAATCAGTGTATTTTAAAAGTTCATCAATTTTTCTCGTATCTTGTAAATTAAACAAAATTCCCGAAGTATCTAGTGCTGTATGAATATTTTTTGATTTTGCTTCCTTAAAAAGTTCTGTTACAAAATCTATTTGCAACAAAGGTTCTCCACCGGTAACTGTAATACCGCCGGATTGCACAAACTCCTTAACACCATCATATTTTTGCATAATTTCTTCAACCGACATGATTTTGTTTTTATCAGTTGTCCAACTATCAGGGTTATGACAGTATTTGCATCGCATAGGACAGCCCTGCATAAAGATTACAAACCTTATTCCAGGCCCGTCAACCGTTCCACAAGTTTCTATTGAATGTATGTTTCCTTTGATTGTCATAATTTTGTTGAATGTAGATGGCGGGATATCTATCCCGCCATATTTTATAATTGTCCCTTAAATTGTCCCTTACGAGGAAGCACCCACCTAAATCCTCCCTCAACAGGGAGGACTTTCTTATAGTTCTTTATGGAAGGTTCTTGAAATAACATCATCTTGTTGTTCTTTAGTTAATTTTATAAAATTAACCGCATATCCGGAAACTCTCACTGTCAATTGCGGATATTTTTCCGGATGAGCTTGAGCATCAAGTAATGTTTCTCTGTTAAATACATTTACGTTCAAATGATGCCCGCCTTTTTCAACATATCCATCTATTAAGTTTATTAAATTTTCTTCTTGCATTGTTGTCATAATTTATATTTCCTTTCAAATTATTAATTTACATTTGAGTCGCAACATCCACCATCAAGGCAAATGTTTAAATCACCCATAAACACTTCATCTTTTCCTAACGCATTTGGAATAATTGAAAAAGTGTTAGAAATTCCATCTTGCGCATCATTAAATGGAAGTTTTGCAACAGAAGCAAGTGATGCAGCTGCACCATTTGAATCTCTACCATGCATAGGATTTGCTCCGGGTGCTAAAGGAATACCGGCTTTTCTTCCATCAGGAGTGTTACCTGTTTTTTTGCCATAAACAACATTAGATGTGATTGTTAAGATTGACATTGTCGGAATTGAATTCCTATATGTATAATGTTTTCTGATTTTTGACATAAAGTTTTTAACCAAATCAACAGCAATTTGATCAACTCTATCATCATTATTTCCATATTTTGGATAATCACCTTCAACTTCGTAATCAACAACAATTCCGTTTTCATCACGAATAGTTTTTACTTTAGCATATTTTATTGCAGAAAGAGAATCAGCAACAACTGAAAGTCCTGCAATTCCTGTTGCAAAATAGCGTTTTACATCTCTGTCATGCAAAGCCATTTGAGCTTTTTCATAACAATATTTATCATGCATATAATGAATGATATTTAATGTATTTACATATAAGCCTGCAAGCCATTCCATCATATCATTGTATTTATCCATTACTTCATCATAATCAAGATATTCTGATGTAATTGGGCGATATTTCGGACCAACTTGAATTTTTAATCTTTCGTCAATTCCACCGTTAATCGCATATAACAAACATTTTGCTAAATTTGCTCTCGCACCGAAAAATTGCATTTCTTTTCCAACAACCATTGATGATACGCAACATGCAATCGCATAATCATCACCATGAGTTACTCTCATCAAATCGTCGTTTTCATACTGAATTGAGGAAGTTGTTATTGAAATATGAGCACAATACTGTTTAAAATTATGTGGCAATCTCTTTGACCATAAAACTGTCAAGTTTGGTTCCGGAGCAGTACCAAGATTTTCAAGAGTATGTAAATATCTGAAAGAGTTCTTTGTAACAAGAGTTCTTCCATCTATGCCCATTCCTCCGATTGACTCAGTAACCCAAGTCGGATCACCCGAAAACAATTCATTATATTCAGGAGTTCGCGCAAATTTTACAAGACGTAATTTCATAATAAAATGGTCTATCAACTCTTGAGCTTCTGCTTCGGAGATAATCCCTTCTCTTAAATCTCTTTCAATATAAATATCCAAGAAAGTAGAAGTTCTACCAATACTCATCGCAGCTCCGTTTTGTTCTTTTACTGCCGATAAGTAACCAAAATACAACCATTGAACAGCTTCTTTTGCATTACGAGCCGGTTGAGAAATATCAAATCCATAAATTTTTCCAAGCTCAATCATTTCTTTTAAAGCATTAATTTGTTCTGTAATTTCTTCTCTCAACTGAATTCTATCAGGAGTCATTTCACCTTCAAGTGATTTAAATTGTTCTTGCTTGTCCTCAATCAGTCTGTTAATACCATATAACGCAACACGTCTGTAATCTCCAATAATTCTACCTCTACCATAAGCATCAGGTAAACCTGTTATAATTGCAGAATGTCTCGCTGCCTTCATTTCAGGAGTATAAACATCAAATACACCTTGGTTATGAGTTTTTCTATATTTTGTAAAAATTTCAGAAACTTCCGGTTCTACTTCATAACCATAAGACTTACAAGATGTTTCAGCCATTCTTATTCCTCCAAACGGCTGAAGTGAACGTTTAAGAGGAGCATCTGTCTGCAAACCTACAATTGTTTCCAAATCTTTGTCAATATAACCTGCACCATGAGATGTAATTGTAGATACAATTTTTGTATCCATATCAAGAACACCGCCATTATCACGTTCTTTTTTCAATAAGTCACAACATTCTTGCCACAACTTCTTTGTTGCTTCCGTTGCATCCGCTAAAAAGTCCGCATTTCCTTCATAAGGTGTATAATTGCGTTGTATAAAATCCCTTACATTTATTTCCTGTTGCCACTTTCCACCAACAAATTCGTTAGATGAATACACCTTCTTTTCTATCGTTAACTCCATTATATTTCCCTCCTATAATATTACTTTCTGTCTGATAAAAAATTTAATTTGGATAGTTTATCAACAATATACTACATGTTTAACAAAAAATCCAGCCATGTAACAAAATCTTTTCTTAAACCGATTAAAAATTTGACATATAAAAGAAATTTTCCTAACATATAGAAGAAAGAAAGAGTGGTTTTACATGGAAAAGAAAAATATTGATTGGGCAAACTTAGGGTTTGGTTACTACCAAACAGAAAAAAGATATGTTTCAAATTACAAAAACGGTAAGTGGGATGAAGGCTGCATCACTGATGATGCGACTGTTGCAATCAGTGAATGTGCGGGTGTAATTCATTACTGCCAAACTTGCTTTGAAGGCATGAAAGCCTACACAACCGAAGATGGGCATGTAGTTGTATTCAGACCTGATATGAATGCAAAAAGAATGGTAGATACCGCAACTCGTTTAGAAATTCCTCCCTTCCCGATTGAAAGATTTATTGACGCCGTAGAAAAAGTAGTGAAGGCTAATCTTGAGTACGTTCCACCGTTCGGAACAGGTGCTGCTTTATATATTCGCCCTGTTTTATTTGCAACCGGGGCTGTAATGGGTGTTAAACCTGCGAATGAATACCAATTCAGGATTTTTGTTTCTCCGGTAGGTCCTTACTTTAAAAGTGGAAATTCCAGTTCAATCGTACTAAAAGTAAGTGATTTTGACCGTTCAGCTCCACACGGTACAGGTCATATTAAAGCAGGTTTGAATTACGCTATGAGCTTATACCCTATCGTTAAAGCTCACGAAGAAGGCTTTAATGAAAATATGTACCTAGACCCTCAAACTCGTACAAAAGTTGAAGAAACCGGTGGTGCAAATTTCTTCTTCGTAACCAAAGACAATAAAGTTGTTACTCCGAAATCTCCAAGTATTTTACCATCTATTACAAGACGTTCTTTGATGGCTTTAGCAAAAGATTTGGGTTATGAAACAGAAGAAAGAGAAATTTACTTATCAGAAATCGGAGATTTTGTTGAATGCGGACTTTGCGGAACTGCTGCAGTTATTTCTCCTGTTGGAAAAGTTAATGACCACGGAAAAGAAATCGTATTTAAAAATTCTCAACATGGAATGGGACCTGTTTCCCAAAAGTTATATGACACATTAACCGGTATTCAATTCGGAAAAATCAAAGGACCTGAAGGCTGGGTTAAAGTTATTGTTTAACAAAAACAAAATTAAATATATAAAAAGAACGCTTTTTAAA
>CAKUQA010000172.1 GCA_934675225.1 uncultured Candidatus Melainabacteria bacterium
TTCACTACTTTTTTTTATCAAATAAGCTGCAACGATTGCAGTAATCGGGACACAAAATAAGATTGCTATACTTCCGATTAATGCAGAAAGAATTTCAGTTGCAACTTGGTTAAGGTTGAAAAATTTGTTCATATCTATATTGTTTGATAATAGAACAAGTGGTAGAGAACTTCCTAAGTATACTAAAATCAATGTATTTGACATTGTTCCGATTATATCTCGCCCAACATTCATTCCTGATTTGAAAAGGTGCTTGATTGTTAGGGTTTTATCTGTTTCAAAAATCTCATTAACAGTACTTGCAATTGATACGGCGGTATCCATTAATGCCCCTAATGCGGCAATAATCATTGAAGCAGCTAGAATTCCTGTGAAACTCAAATCCGGTCTGGCTGTATACAAAAACATGTTTTCTTCTCCGGCAAAGCCTGTAAGATGTGCAAAATATATTGCAAGCATTGAAAATCCACCGGCAAAGATTAAACTTATCGCAGTTCCGATAATTGCTGCAGAACTCTTAGAATTAAATCCTCCGACAAGATAAATTGTTATAATTGTTGATAAAATCCCAACCAAAACTGCTGATGCAATCGGGCAAAATCCATGTAAAATCATTGGCATAAGCATAAAGAAAATTAGGCTCATTGTTGAAATTATAGAAACAATACTAGTTGCACCTTTTTTCTTGCCTATAAAAAGCAGTAATGCAAAAAATATTGCCGTAAATATATAAATTTGGTTGTCTCTTTGGATGTCTGCAATAAAAATATCAACGTCATCAGGAGTTGAAACAGTATCATTTAAAGGTTCTATGTGTAGAACTACTTTTTCTCCTTTGGTTAAATTTATGTCATAAGAGGGATTACCTGTCAGCATATTGTCTATTAGACGTTTTTCACCTTTAAATTTGCCTGTTAAAACTTTTACTGTTACGACTTGTTTGGTCGTTTCTTCACCTTGATTTAAGCCTTGTGCATCTTCATATTGAATATTTTCTACAATTCCTGTTTCTGAAGGTAAAACGGCTTTTGTGTTATCTTCTGCATTTGTGGGTAAAACGAAACTAAATAATAAAAATAAAATTGCCAATATTTTTTTCATAATCGTCCTTTAGAACAAACTTTTTTGTTCATTAATATCTATATTTTTATAACCAAGATGTCTGTATGTAGCAGGCGAAACTTTCCTTCCTCTTGGAGTTCTTTGCAATAAACCTGCTTGCAATAAAAACGGTTCGCAAACATCTTCAATTGTTCTTACATCTTCTCCAATTGCAGCTGCAATTGTTTCAATTCCTACAGGGCCACCGTCATATTTTTCTATAATAAGGCGCAAAAGACTTCTGTCTGTATTGTCCAGACCATAATTGTCTATTTTTAATATATCAAGAGATTTGTTTGCAATATCTTCTGTTATTTTGCCATCATGTTTAACCAGTGCATAGTCAGAAACTCTTTTTACAAGCCTGTTTGCAATACGAGGAGTGCCTCTTGAACGTTTGGCAATAGCATGTGCTCCTTCTTCTGTTATTTCTATATTTAAAATACCTGCAGTTCTTTTTATAACTTCAGAAAGTTCGTTTTCTGTATAAAATTCCAGTCTGTGGATTATACCAAATCTATCTCTTAGCGGTCCGGATAATTCTCCGGCTTTAGTTGTGGCTCCAATAAGTGTGAATTTTGGAAGTGGAACACGTAAAGTTTTAACAGTTTGACTTTTCCCTGTTGTCATATCTAGGAAAAAATCTTCCATAGCAGGATATAAAATTTCCTCTGCTACTTTATTCAATCTGTGAATTTCATCAATAAAAAGTATCTCACCACCTTTTAAAGACATTAATATTCCGATAATATCTCTTGGGCGTTCAAGTGCAGGAGCTGATGTTATTTTTATATCTACTCCCATTTGTTCTGCAATTACGCCTGCAAGAGTTGTTTTTCCAAGTCCGGGAGGACCGTAAAATAAAAGGTGGTCAAGTGGCAATTCTCTTTTTTTTGCAGCGGCAATTGATATTTTTAAAGTTTCTTTTAATGCAGACTGTCCGATATATGTATCGAAAGTTTTTGGTCTGATACAATTTTCAAAATTTTTATCATTATCAATTGCTTCAGGCTTAATAACTGAACTTTTTTTCTTTTCTGATATTGGTTTTTGTTCAAAATCGTTATCGTCTGCAATAATACTCATTTAAAGCCTCTAAGTTTGTTTATCCCTTAATCCTCAGAAGAAATTTATTCATTGAATTTCCTCTATATTTATGTTACCATAAAATCAATGTATAGAACAATTTATTAAGAAGGAGATGTAATGAAAGTATCAGAACGTTTAGAACAAATTCCACCTTATCTTTTTGCTGAAATCGACAGAAAGATTGCAGAAGCGAAGGCAAAAGGTATTGATATTATAAGTTTAGGAATTGGAGATCCTGATAAACCGACATTACCTCCGGTTGTAGAAGCTATGCATAAAGCAATTGATAATCCTAGAAATCATGATTACCCTCCTTATAATGGAACAGAAGGTTTTAGAAAAGGTGCTTGTGATTGGATGAAAAGACGTTTTGGGGTTGAATTAAATCCTGATACGGAAATGCTTGCCAATATCGGTTCTAAAGAGGCTATTGCTCATGTGTTCTTCGCTTATGTTGATAAAGGTGATTATACATTAGTTCCGGATCCTGGGTATCCTGTTTATCACAATGCGACTATTTTTGCAGGTGGAACTCCTTATGAAATGCCATTATTGGAAGAAAACGGATATTTGCCTGATTTTGATAAAATTCCGGCAGATGTTGCTAAAAAAGCAAAACTAATGTTTTTGAATTATCCTAACAATCCAACAAGTGCAACTGCAGATTTAGATTTTTGGAAAAAAGCTGTGGATTTCTGTAAAAAGTATGATATTTTATTGTGCTCTGATATGGCTTATTCAGAAATGACTTTTGATGGTTATAAGGCTCCGTCTGTATTGCAAGTAGAAGGTGCAAAAGATGTTGCAATAGAATTTTACTCTCATTCAAAATCTTATAATATGACCGGATGGAGAGTTGGTTTTGTTTGCGGAAATGCAGATGCTATTAAAGCGTTAGGTACAATTAAAAATAATATTGATTCCGGTACTTTTAAGGCAATTCAAGAAGCTGCAACTGCTGCATTTACTGTTGATGAAAAATATATTAATGACTTAAATAAAATGTATCAGGAGCGTAGGGATGCTGCAGAAGAAGGTTTTAGAGAGTTAGGGTGGAACATCAAGCCGTCTAAAGCAACTTTCTATTTATGGCTTCCTGTTCCTCATGGTATGACATCAGAAGAATTTGTAACCGTAATGTTAGAAAAAGCTCACGTTGTTGTGCCATCTGGAAATGGTTATGGTAAATACGGTGAAGGTTATTTCCGTGTTGCATTGACTAAGGATGTTGAAACTATAAAAGAATGTATCAGAAGAATGAAGGATGCAGGTATCAGATATAACTAAGTGGCTCATTTATATGAGTTTACATTGTTGTATGAATAACTGTATAATGGTATAATTTTCTTATGGAATGTCCAAAATGCGGATTTGAAATAGACGAAAAAACAATGGTTTGCCCGAACTGTAAGAAGGTGCTAAAGTTAGCATGTCCAATCTGCAAGACTATTAACACTACTAATACTTGCAAAACGTGCGGATATACTATTATTTCAAAGTGCCATAATTGCGGTAAAATAAATCAGACTATTTCGAAAAAATGTCGAAAATGTGGTTTTGATACTGAAAAAAGTGTCATAATGAATGAATCTAATACTGATGATTTCGCAATTTTGACAATTGATTTCCCTAATATGGATGAAATGAGAGCTTGTTTAGGTTCAGCTAAATTATTAAATAAATTTAAAATAAACTTAGACAAAATAATTTATGATTATACAAAATCTATCGGTTTGCGAAGGCAAATAATAGGTAAAACTTACGTTATTCGATGCGACAAAGACTATACATTTAATACTTCAGCAGCAACAGCTGCTAAAACAGCATTAGAATTATTAAATTTAATTACGGCGATGAATTGTAAATTAACTAGTAAAAAAAATGCAATTGTTCGTTGTAATATGTTTATACTAAAGCGAAATATTGAGGATAATCCTAATAATTTAGAATCTGGTTATAACATTAATCTTTTAAGTCAAAATATTAGTAGAAAAGAAGATAAAGTGCTGAATGCTTTTCAAGTTCTAACGGATGATCATGTCGCAGATGCAATTGCCGGAG
>CAKUQA010000173.1 GCA_934675225.1 uncultured Candidatus Melainabacteria bacterium
CTCCATCTGTTCGCTATCCGGACTCGTTACACTCTGTCCGTCCGCAAATCCGCTCTCCACATAGGGGCGAGAGAATAATAATTTCGGTCATTCTGAGCAGAGCGAAGAATCTGTTCCCTCTCCTAATATAGGAGAGGGTAGTGTGAGGTCTTAAAACTTAGCAGTCATGCGATGTTGCGGCTCCTCCTCAACATGACTATAAAGTTATAAACTAAAAAGCAACCGATTTATATTAAATCGATTGCTTTTCTAAATCAAAATAAATTTCTCTAGATAGCTACAGAAAGAGTTTCCAATTTTAATTGAATTGGTTTTTCTTCCAAAACCTCTACTTGAAGTTCCTTAGCATCAACTGTCTTTGTTACAACAGGTTTGCTATGAACAGTAGTTACTTTCGGAGTAACTGCTTTCGGTTTTTGCGCTACATAAGCAGCTTGTCTGGCTTTAACAACAGCCGGATCCGGAGAGTGTTTTTGTCTGTTAACATCAGTCATAATCTTACTTACAAAACGTCTTGTTTCCCCATAAGGAGGAACTGATTTGTACTTTTTAACATTTCCGGGACCTGCATTATAAGCAGCTAATGCCAATTCTACCGAACCAAACATATTATACATCTTTTTATAATATGTAATACCTGCTTTAATGTTTTCATTCAAAGAATATGGATTATACCCCATTCTTCTTGCTGTTGACGGCATCAACTGAAATACTCCAACTGCACCGTGTGAACTTCTTGCTTCATGGCGAAACCCTGACTCTGTACGCGCAATACTAAGCGCAATTGCAGGATCTACACCCATTTCAATAGCGTGTTTGACTATTGTTGCTTTTACAGAGTTGACGTCAGAAGCCTGACATTGTGCATGACAAAAAAGCATACACGCAAGTGTAAAAGTTAAAACTAATAGTTTTCTCAAAATGTAATCCTCTATGTTGTAAATTGTAATCCTTAAAAATTTCCTAACGACTCGTTTCTTCAACGAAGTCAAAAACTTTTAAAGATGATTTATAACCCTATTATATTACAAAAAAAACAAATTTCAACCCCTACGACAAATTTCGGCACATGGCAAATTCTTGCAATCCACTTATTTTAGGGGTTTTAAGTGTATTTGTAACAATTGTAAACTAAAAACAAATTACTCGTTTTACTGTATTATTATTAATATTTAAATGTTAATATTTTTCAATTTTTCGTTATTGTTTTTATTTTTTATGATATTATACTCATACTATAGATAACAAAATATGAGAGGAAAATATTATGGAAAAGAAAAAACTAGCAGACATAGGTGTTTTCGGAGGTTCCGGATTTTACAAGTTTTTAGATAACATTGAAGAAGTAAGAGTAGAAACTCCTTATGGAATGCCTAGTGATAGCTTATTTATCGGAAACGTAGGGGAACACAAAGTTGCGTTTATGCCAAGACACGGCAGAAATCATACTATTTTGCCTCACTTAATCAACTATAGAGCTAATGTTTGGGCTATGAAATCAATCGGGTGTGAAAGAGTAATCTCACCTTGCGCAGCAGGTAGTTTACAAAAACACGTAAAACCCGGAGACTTTGTAGTTTGTGACCAGTTTGTTGATTGGACAGATGGAAGAAAATCAACATTTTTTGAAGGTCCGATTGTCACACATCCGTCTGCAGCAGAAACATATTGCCCTGAATTAAGAGAACTTGCAATTAAAACAGCAAAAGAATTAGGAATTTCTGTTCACGAAAATGGAACTGTTGTTGTAATTAACGGTCCAAGATTTTCAACTAAAGCAGAATCTAAATTCTTTACAAACCAAGGATGGGAAGTTATTAATATGACAGCATTTCCTGAAGCATACCTTGTAAAAGAAATGGATATGTGTCCATTAAATATCTCATTAATTACAGACTATGATGCAGGTTTAGTGGGAGATGTACCTCCGGTTTCTCATCACGAAGTTATTGAAGTATTCAATTCAAATGTAGCACATTTAAAAGAATTGCTTTTCAAAATGATTGAAAACATTCCGGTATCAAGAGTAAATTGTACATGTGCAAATACAAAAAAATCTTCTCAGTTATAAACAATTAAAAAGGCTAAAAAATGATAGGTAATATAATTTTTGTTGTGAATAATTTATTCCAAGTTTATTTTTGGCTAATTTTAGTCAGATGCTTATTGAGTTTTGTACCTGGTATTAATTGGTACACACAACCGTTCACTGCAATTAAAGATGTGACAGATTTGTACTTAGATTTATTTAAGAAAATAATCCCTCCATTTGGTGGAATAGACTTCTCACCAATCTTAGCAGTTATCGTGCTACAAATACTGAACTACATAATTACACTTGGTTTGTCGTCGCTAGATATTTTATTTTTGAAAATAAATCTAAAGCTTTTTTAATTTTATTATTGTGTTGGTTTTTAGGATTTTGAGCCTGTACTTGCATATTTTCGAGTACAGGTTTTAAATCTTTTTCAGAGTTTCGATAATACAATTTCTTTAAAAAACGCAAAACAACTTTGTCTCCAACAAAATTCGGATATTTTATGCAACCTCCGACATCGTAAATTTTTCCATTAATCTTTTCATTTGTGAAATCTGTATAAAATATTTTAAATAGTCCTTCAAAATCAATAGGAGAAGTTGTTTTATGAATATTTTTATCTGCAAATTCTGTCATTATATAAGCATTTTTCATATCAGAAATATAGTGTCTTGTAAATTGAGTTTTATCCATTTTATGCCCAACAATATTCTTCAAAAATGTCCAAAAATTTGTTTCTGCATAAACCCCTTGATTAACACTTAAAGACCTATCTTTACACTGTAAATCATGAAAAACCTTTATAGCTTTATCATGCATAATCTTCCCTTTTTTATTCCGGATTGAGAGTTTAAAAACATTCCCCCAACAACCGCTGCCAGCATAGGACAAACAGGCATTAGTACCTTTAGGTAAAACTCCGGTCAAAGAAGTTTGCAAAAAAGACGAAACTTCATTATTTATAATTTTTAGGTTTTTAGAGCCCAAATCCTCAAAACTATCTTTTATAATACCACTATTAACGCACTCATTGTAACATCCTCGAATGTATTTGGAGACATTAGCCAATGCATTTTGAAACTCTTTAATCTTCTGAGCTCTCTCAGCTTTATCAAACAAACCAATAATTTCACTTGGCAAATTCCCTACAAATTGCCCTTTTGCATTAGGCACAAAATCATTATAAGTTTTGTAATTAAAATCTTTTTTAAAGAAATTTTTCATCCTACTCGGATAACATTTTTCAAAATTTACTACCGGAACTTTATTTAACATATTACCAATAAATCCCATAAACATTTGAAATTGCTAAACTCTGCACCCTCTTGTAAAAAAAGTTTACTTAATATATAATCCAAATTATGAAAATAGTGATTTATGGTGCTACAGAAATTGGTTGTTTGCTTGCAACCGAATTTTTTGAAGATCACGATATAACAATTATAGACAAAGAAGAAAATAGAAGTGATGAATTCAACAAACTTGATATAAGTTTTGTTCAAGGAAATGCATCTAATATTGATGTATTAAAAAACGCAGATATCAAAAATGCAGATATTTTTATTGCTTGTACATTGGTAGATGAAGCCAATATAGTTGCCTGCCTTTCCGCAAAAAAATTTGGCGGGGTAAGAACAATCTGTTTTGTAAGCAGAGAAGAATACAAAAAAACATTAAATTTTGAAAAAAATAGTGATAATTTTTGCGACTTCTTTATTGATTACATAATATGGCCGGAAGAGCTTTTAACGCAAGACATTTTTAGAATTGTTACAGTTGCGCAAGCTCTTGATGTCGAAAATTTTGCAGATGGTAGAGCAAGATTACTTGAATACAAGGTAAAAGCGAATTTACCGATTGTCGGGAAAAAAGTTAAAGACTGCGGATTTACCCAAAACACATTAATGGTTGGTTTGACAAGAGATGGTAAATTATTCATTCCAAACGGTGATACAGAAATTCTCGAAGAAGATAAACTTATTTTTATGGGGACATCACACTCTTTGGATATACTTGCCGGCACTTTTTTCCACGAAAAAGAAATTGTCAAATCAGCTTCCATAATTGGTGGTGGAAATGTCGGCTTAATGCTTGCTAAATCATTGGAAAAACTTAAAATTAAAACAAAAATAATAGAAAAGAATTACGAACGTTGCCAAGCATTAGCGGAAGAACTTTCTAATACATTGGTAATCAA
>CAKUQA010000174.1 GCA_934675225.1 uncultured Candidatus Melainabacteria bacterium
GAATATAAGTTTTTATATGAAAAAGGAAAGTATAGATTAATTAGCATGAATAGAAAGCTAAATAGCTGTGATATTGGAGATGTAAGTTATTATGATATTCCATATTACAAAAGCAACAACCAATCAGTAGTTAATTATAAAATGCCTGGTTGTACTGAATTCAACTCTGATATTACTGAATTTGATGAACGTAGCTTTTATACTGATTTGAAAAATTATCATAGTAAACAATATTTGAATAATTAGTTTGTTGTTATGACAAAATTTTAACGATGTTGTATGTTAAGCTAATATTCTAGTGGAAAAATTGATAAAAATTTAGCACTTAGCCATTCACCTTAAACCATAATCTGTGCCTTATTTGTTACTAACTTCCCAGAAAGAATTTGGTTAAATAGGAGTTAAGTTTCTGCTTATTTTTTTTAGCAGAGCTAAATAAAAAAAATAAGTAAACAGCAAAAACATAATTTTGGCTAATAATATTTACAAATCTTCAAAAATTTGATACAATGAACAAAAAGGTGGTTTTATGCGAATAAATAATAATGTTGCTGTTTGTTCGATTAAAAATTGGCTGATTATGGTAACTCCATTGATAATCACTTTACTTGGGTGTTTTTGGGTGTTGTATGTGTCATTTGAATTATCAGGGTTTGGAATAAGTTATGATTTTGTCCCAATATTCATTTTGCCAATAATTGCCTTAGTAATGTTTTTTGTAGCAGATGTTTTTCTTATTTTAGACAAAGAAAATGACGAGAAATATAAAGGAATTTAATTATGAATGATAACGATATTAGTGAAAAATTTGATGATTTAATGGCTGTTATTATAGACAATAACATTGAGAGTTATGGTAGAGCAAAAATTGAAAATGAATTAAATGAGATTTTGAAAATAAAGCCAAATGATTCTGTTGCTTTGTATATATATGGTTGTTATTATGAAAAAATTAAAAAATATCAGAAAGCATTGGAATGTTATGAAAAAATTATTCAATATGAAACTGACAAAGATAAGATTGAAGGTGCTAAAGAAAGCATAGAAGATTGCAAAGAATTAATGAAATTGCAAGAGGAGGAAGATGATAACTCTCAAAATTGTATTGATTGTGAATACTCTAACTCGTTTTATAAGTTATTAGGGAAGCTTTCACCGATATCTCTTTTTGCTGTAAAAATAATTATCCTTGTGATATTAATTTTATTCTTTTTTAAATTTTAGGTGTGCACGAAATTATACTGTGATACAAAATAAAAAAGACCCATTACGGGTCTTTTTTATTTGCCGAAGGCCGGACTTTCTTGTTCGGTGGCGTTTAACGGGTCTACGTGTTTAGCAAATAATTCTAATCTTGAATAATAGCCAAACACTTCGCCCTCAGCCACCTCACGCTCGAACCTAAAACAAAGCTTTGCTTTGTGGTTCTCGTCCGTCCCAAATAAAAAGAACCCCTTTCGGAGTTCTCTATATGCCAAAGGCCACTCTGCCGAAACGGAACTGACTAAATGTCAGTTTCGTAGAGAGGAAAGAACCGTGCGAATGCGCTAGCATTCATGCCGGAAAGAGTCCAATAATAATTAATATAAAAAAACAAAATAAAAAAGACCCTTAATGGGTCTTTTTTATTTGCCGAAGGCCGGACTCGAACCGGCACGTGGTTGCCCACACAAGATTTTGAGTCTAGCACGTCTACCAATTTCATCACTTCGGCTTATATTAAATTGTCATATCTATATGATACCAAAAACATTTTAAATTTCAAATAAAATTTTAAAAATTTTTTTAATTAGTAAATTTTCTAAAATATTGTATGATTGATTTCTTTCAAAACCTTTGTAAAATCTTAGTAAGAGTGAGGTTTTATGAGAAAAATATTTATACTTTTTACAATTTTATTATTAATTTCTTCTGCTGTAAATTCTGCTGTTATGGAAGGTGGAGTTATGAAAACAGGCATGGGAAACTCAAAAAGAATTGTTGATAGTGACACTAACATGCCTGTTGCAGGTGCAAAAGTTATTTTGCCAAAACTTGATTATATTACTGTAACTGATAATGATGGAGCTTTTAAATTGAATGCAAATGTGAAATCTCCAACAATAATGTCAGTGCAAAAAGAGGGATATAGACCGTTTTCATTGACTATTGATGAAAAAATAGCGGCAAAACCGATAGTGGTCGGAATTGAAAAGAGTAACGTACAAGATGTTGTAATTTCTTCTGAAATGTTTCATTTAGGCGATGATAATTATTCAGAAAATTCTGCTAATTCAGGAGAGTTTAAAGGTAAGTCAATTGGACCGTTTTATACAAAGACATTTATGATTGCAGCTAATGCATTATCCAAACAAAATTATCTTGTAATAGGCTCTATTATAGGAATTGATACTCTGATGGCAAGAACAATGAGACAAAATTCTGTGACTCATGCTTTTTCCAGCCCTCCTGAAGTATTTTTTAATGGAGCTAAAATCGCAGAAATCCAACTTAATGGCGATGGGCAACGAATAAAACTTCCTAATAACTTGCTGAAACTTGGGCAAATGAATGAAATAACGATTCATACCGGTAGAAATTTGAAGCAAACAGCATATATTGATTATGATGATATTGAATTTATGAATTTATATATAAAATCAGAATAAACATAATAAAAAACGACTTTTGTTGAAAAAGTCGTAAGTTAATTAAGGAAACAAAATATATTTTATGTGAAAAGTGGGAAGTGAAACGTGAAAAGTCAGTATCATTCACACTTTATTAAGTTTTATTTTGAGTGTTAGCGAACGTGACGAACAATTCTCTAATCACTATTCACTCGGTTATTGCTTACCCGAATGTTTTGAATGTAGATTCAGTGTTCTTTTCGATTACTTTAGAAACTGCATCCATTTCTGTTTGAATTGCATCTTGTTCAGTGTCTAATTGTTTCAAGCGTAATTCAAGATTTTTATCTTCTGATTGAATAATTTCAATTTTTGCATTGATGTTTTGAATTGATTGATCATATTCATATTTGTCATATTCATATTGATTCATAGCATCATCATATTTAGCTTGGTCTGTTACTGTGTTTGTAGTTACAGCATAAGTAACTTTTGTAGCAGGATCATCAGGGTTCAAAGTAATGCTGATGATACGACCTGTAGAATCTTGTTCTAAACGAGCTTCAACACCTTTGATTTCTTCTGTTTCTTTAGCAGAACCAATTGTGTATGTTTTGATTGCGCTTTGAGAAGAACCTGTATTGCTGAATTGAGTAGTATCAGCTTCTAATACGTCTTTGTTTACGAAATATGGAGACCAAGTTCCTGTTGAAGTGTTTTGTACGTATCTAACCATATAACCTTCAGCAGATGCGCCATATTTTTCAGTAAGTTGAGCTTTGTATTTCTTTTCTTCTTCAATTAGGTTTTTTAATTGATCAGCAGATAGTGTGCTAAGATATTCATCATTATAGCCATCTGCATCAGGAATGTATTTGCCGTCAGCATCTACATTAAAACCTTCTCCAAGTTGTCTTAATTTTTTAGCACCAACATAGTAGTCATAATTTCCTGCATCACCTTTTCTAGTATAAATAGTAGAAGCAGTTGAAACTACTGAAAAATCATTTGTCCAAGAAGATGTGTAGCTAATCAAATATTTACCATCTTTTTGTGCAATCATTGTAGAAATTGAATTGTTTAATGATCCGTCTGTGAAAGTGTAAGTTGTTTTTGTATAATCAGCTGTTGATGGTGGAACCGGTACTGTCATGCCAAGCAACTGGTTATAGTAGTTAGCAGATTGGTTAGCCAAAGTAGTTCTTTGTTGGTTGATCTGCTGACCTTCATATTCGGTATTTGATTTTCTTGCAGTTAGACCTAAAAATCTAGCCTGCGAAGCAGCCATACCCATGACCCGTTTCCTTTCGTTTTTGTTTCCTTATGCTTTCATGTACGGCACATTGAAACGAAATCTTTAATTATTGTATCAGAAAACTTAACATTTTGTAACAAAAATCATTTGTTTGAATGATAAAAACCGTTAAAAATACGTGAGAAAGTTGAGAAAGCTGTATTATTCCTATGAGATAGGAGAGTTTATTAGCTGGGTTGTTTCGCATTCGCTCAGAATGACTGTATTATAATGTTCTCGCCCCTTGAGGAGAGCGGATTTGCGGACGGTCGGAGTGCAACGAGTCCGGATAGCGAGCAGATGGAGCAAACTGTAACTGTGTTACTT
>CAKUQA010000175.1 GCA_934675225.1 uncultured Candidatus Melainabacteria bacterium
ATAGTACATATACTATAATTAAATTATAATATATTCTTTTATAAAGTCAATAACTTCCAATGCAAGTTGTTTTCTTATGTCGTCAGGACAGTTTTTCAAGTATTCCATCGCATGAGAAACCTTAATATTTTTGTCATACCACCTGCGCATAATATAGTTGTATTGGTCGTCTAAAGACATTTCGATATTAAAATCTATATCCTTTAACCTATCAATAATAAAATCGGCACAACGTACTTGAATATATTCTTCTGCTTTTTCCATTTCCGCAACAGCTCTGCTGACTGTCGGGTCTATATCATACCAACGTTTTTTCATCATAGGTTAATGATACAGATTTTTTCAAAAATTGTCAAGCAGTCAAAGTTTCTAGTTCTTTTTTGTATTTTAATACATCCAATGATATTTCTTTTTGTAATTTTGGTGTGGTATTTTTCAAATATTCAATGGCGGTAGATAAGGTATCATTTTTGTCATACCATCTTTGATATTTGTTTTTTATATTATTTTTTGTTTTGTTTTTAATAAAGTTCATATCTTTATCTTTAATTTTTACGGTTTTAATAATGAAATTAGCATAATCTATTTTTTGTTCATCATTTGCAATTTCAATTAAACTGATGGCCATATAAACATCAGGTTCAATATCATACCAACGCATCAAGACTCCTCCCTCATTGTATGTATATGTGTATAATGCCCAATATTTAATGATTTAAAACAAAAAGTCAAAATATTTTGTATTTGTTTTTTGTATGTTGTATAATTCTGCTATGAAAAAGAGATTAATAGCTTTATTTATATTATTTTCATTTATAGGAACAGGTTCGGCTGTATTTGCGGATGTTTTGCAGGGGCATGCAGAAAAATCTGAAAAGTACGAACAGCAGTTACAGCAGGAACTTTTTACTGGAAAAGTTGAAACATTGGACAGAAAAGATGTTATTAATATGACTGTTTCTCAAGTATTGGACAGTAATATTAATATTGAAGGAGATGAATTTTTTGCAGAAGTAACCGATGAGGTTAAAGGTGATAAAGGCGTAATTATTCCAAAGGGAACAATTGCCCATGGAAAAATTACTCAAACAGGGGATGCAAGGCGCTTAGGACGTCAAGCTTGGATTGCATTGGATTTTGATTACCTTGTTACGCCGGATGGAAGGGAAATCCCTATTGAAGGAAAAATGTCTACAAAACTTCATCCGGTGGCGGAAGCTTCTAAAATTGTAGCTCAAGATGTTGGTTATACCGTTGCCGGAGGAGCTATCGGCGGCTTTATGGCTCTAAATTGGTTGGGGCTGGAAGCTGCAGTTGCTTCTCAAGGTTATACTGTTGCAGGAGGAGCAGCTGTTGGTGGTGCAATCGGACTTGGAATGGCTTTGATAAGAAAAGGTAGTGATGTTTTGATTGCCCCGGGGGATCAAATAAGAGTTAAAATTAATACTTCTGTAGAGTTACCTGTTTATAAAGAGACAGCTTTAATGCAGCATGAAATGTTCTATCCGGGGCTTGATATTCATATCAGTGATATTAAACATGAAAAAGACCCGTTTGGAGAAGTAAATACAATAACACTTACTGTAATGATTTCAAATATGTCTGATAAAACTTTTTCTGGTTTAGATATGGCTCTTGTAAATGATTATAATGCTGTATTCAGACCATCAATTTTTGGCGATACAAAGTTGATGTTTAAACAAATTCGTCCAGGAGATAAGTTTGCAGGCAGGGTTTCTTTTTCAGTAGATAATATTAACAGGAATTTTTGGTTAACTTTTTATGATAGGAGAAAAGGAAATGCATTGACAAAGATTTCTCTCGACAATGCTTATAGAAATGTTTCCGATAAAACAAAAAAGAAAAATTTGAGTTTAAGAAAGAAAAAAACTAATTTCAAAAAAGAGGAAGATTTGCTTGATATAAGGTAATTGTAACGATTTTATACGGGAAAGTTGAAATAAATTTATTCTATGTTACAATGTTAGTAGTTAGTGTAAAAGAAAGTTGAGGAACGTATGGTGTGCGGGAAATTGGAAATTGATATTTTGAATTCATTTTGGTCTTTGACAAAAGATAATGAAGACAGAGATGTTTCTATTCAAGATATTGTTGATGATTTGTCTGCAAATGGTATTGAAAGAGCTTATACTACAATTAAAACTGTTATGGACAGGTTGACTGTTAAGGCTGTACTTGTTCGTTATAAGGTTGGCAAAAAGTTTTTTTATAAAGCCGCTATGAATAAAGAAGAAATGGCTCTTGATGCTGTTAAAACAGTTGCAGGGCAGTTTTTTGACGGCAATTTTTCTCGTATGATTAGATTTATTGAAAAAGAGTCAGAAAATATCTTAGTGTAGTATGAGTATTATCGAAGATAGAGTTTATGTAGCCGGTTTGATAAGACAGGTGTTGATTTCTAGTTTGTGCGTAAGGACAGCTATATTGAATTTCCCTCGTGATACTGAGGATAAAAGTATTCAAGCAGCTTTTCATGCTCTTGTTCATTATGAAGCTGATGAAGAATTGCGTGCAAGGGATAATTTATATAAAGAAGAACAAGATGATTATTTGGAATTTATATCTTATATTCTTGAAAGAGGGGAAGATTTGCCCGAAAATATAATTGAAAATTATGAGAAATATTATTCTTGTGCTAATATTCCCCATGAACAAAATGCAAAAGGCTTTTTCAAAGGCTTTTGGAAATTTCTGAATATAAAAGATAGTTCTGATGTTAAGATAAAATAGTTAATAAGGAGAAATTATGAAGAAAAAAATAATAGCATTATTGTCAGTAATGTTAATTGCAGGGACTGTAGGATGTTCTGCTTTTGCTGCAAGACAAAATCAACAAGTTTTGGATGTATTGCCATTGTTTAATTCGCAATCTGTTCAAGCAAACAGATTGTGGGTGGGAACTTTTCAGCTTGCTTGGAACGATTTGACGGATGGAATTATCAAAGGGCCGGTATTGTTTGATGGAAAAACTCCTGATGTTGTAAAAGGCTTAAATGAAAAAAGTTTTACGACAGAACAATTGTCAGAAAATTCTTATTATAAAACTTATGGTGAAACTTCTCCGGAATTGAAAAAGACAATTGAAACCGCAATTAAAGAAAAATTTGGGGAAACCAGTGATGTGCTTGACGGAGCTGACTGGACAAAAGCAGAAGGAAAGTACACTGTTTATGCCATGTTGAAAAAAGATTTTAAGTTTTTAAATGCTTTTGACAAGTTGAAATCTGAAAAATTTGCAAGCTCTCGACAAAAAGTTGAATATTTTGGAATAAATTCGAAAAGTAATCACAAATTGTATAACAATGTAAATGTTCTTTTCTATAATTCTCCAAAGGACTTTGCAGTTGGTATTTTAACAGATGGACCGGATGTTGTCTATTTGTATAGAACAAATGATAACAAATCTTTTGATAAATTATATTCTGATATGTTAAAAAAACAAAGTGAATATAAAGAAATTTCTTCGTTTGCTGAAGGAGATGAGTTAAAAGTTCCTAACATCAGTTTGTATAAAATGAAATCATTTGATGAGGTTTGCAGAAAACGAATAAAAAATACTAACATTATGATAGAGCAGGCTATGGAAAGTGTTGATTTCAAAATGAATAATGAAGGTGTAAAATTGAAATCAGAAGCTTTTGTTGCTACTAGAACTATGTCTTTGTTGCCACAAGCATCAAAACCAAGAAAATTATATTTTAATGATACTTTTGTAATGTTTTTACAAGAACAAAATAAAGAACAACCTTATTTTGCTTTGAGAGTTAATGATGTTGTTGCAATTAATAAATTGAAGAAATAAATGTTTGATAGTCCTCCTTGTTTTTGGAGGACTATTTTTTTTAAAGATAGGGATAATATGGCAAAAACAAAATCAAAGTGGGTGTGTCAAGAATGCGGTTATGAGACTGCCGGTTATTTAGGGAAATGTCCTGAATGTGGGAGTTGGGGAAGTTTGGTGGAAGAAGTTCAATTCACTTCAACAAAACCTCAGCAGGTTTCAGTTCATGACGAATTTATAAATACAGAAAAACCTGAATTATTGAAAGATATACATATTGGTGAAGAAGTTCGTTTATCTACCAATATTTCGGAATTTGACAGAATTCTTGGTGGAGGTTTGGTTCAAGGTTCTTTAATTTTGGTTGCCGGAGATCCGGGAATTGGTAAATCAACAATCCTCTTACAAACAAGCG
>CAKUQA010000176.1 GCA_934675225.1 uncultured Candidatus Melainabacteria bacterium
TCTTTCATTTGCTCCATAGTATCCCTTTCAAAAATCTCCTCGGACAATTGATTTATTTGTCCATCCTCTCCTTTTTTAATACCAAAATACCTGAGTGTTTCCGAATTGCAAGCTTTTATATTATAGTTAGTATCCACAATATAAGCTATTACAGGCATATTATTTAATATTGTTGTTAAGTTTTTTGCATTATTTTGAATTTCATTTCTTAAATCTTTTTCTGTTTTTTCTTTCTCAGCAAATATCTTATCCCTACAAATAAAAACAAATAGCGCTGTATTTATGATGCTTAAAACTATCGCAAATTCAAATACATGAGTTGAGTATTTAAAATCCAACAAACAACATACAGATATTATTGTAAATATTGTTATAAAAACTATTATTGAAAATATTTTAAGAGTTGAATTTTTTAACATACCTTTCCCCTACTTCTAATTACCTTTAAATCTTAATTGAATTCTATAAAAAAAACATTCCCCACATGAGCTATTATTTGTGCTATCTACAGTCACATTTTTTCTTGCCTACCGGACTACCAAAAATCATACGAATTCCCCCAAACGGCTTTTTCATAGTACAATTAATTCCGGAAGTCATTTCATCAATGTTATACAATATTTTATTCATTTGTTGTAATGAGCAATTTATTTGTGGCATAGCATTGTTTAATTCCTTTGACATCTGTCTGATATTTTTTGATACTGCTTGAACATTTTTAGCAGTTGCATTCATTCTATCTGCGGAAAGAGCTCCATTTACATTCCCTGAAAAATCAGTTACGTTTTCAGCTATATTATTAGCATTTTCAGAAACCTTTACAATATTATCCGTTGTTTTACTAAAATCTTGTGATGCCTTTACCACATTAGGGCTCACTGCATTTGCCATATCATTAAGAGTCGCAAATAAGTCACCTAATGTTTGAATTGTTATATTTAAATTTTTAGCACTTTCAGCCATATCAGCCTTTATTGCTTCAAGAGTCTCCGGATCTTGATTTGCAAAGAATGATTCTATATCAACAGTAGTTTTTCCAGAAATTTTATCCCCATCTTTTAAATAATAAATAGATGCATCTTTTGGTAGCACAATATCTATATAGTCAAATTTTCTTCCCCATCTGTTTTTTTCTTTTTTTAAATTTGCAGAAACATTTATTGGTAATTTTACATCACGCGGATGAAGCTCCATAGTCACAATTGTAGATGTGTAATCTTTGTTTGGCTTAACTTTTACAACTCTACCTATTTTAAATCCATTAAAATAAATCGGAGCATAACTATGAAATGGTCTCAAATTTGAGAATTCAGCAGTTACATAAGTATTTGTCCTATAAATAATATATGCTCCACCAATAGCACAAAGCATAGCAATCATAATTAGAGATTTGTAAAAACTATTCATAATAAAAACTCCTCATCACCCAATAAAAAAATCCTTAAACAAATTACATAAACCTTCGAGATTATGCACCTGAAAAAGTTGTAAAATATACAAAAATAAATAATTTAAAACCTTAACTATCATTACCATATAAATGTTTTACCAAAAATCATTAACAAATATATTAGTAAACAAGGCAATAACAAATGGGGAATATTTTTTATATTAAAAAACTCTCACCTAAAACAGTGAGAGTCCGCATTATAGAATTTGATATTAATATCTTTTTCTTAAATTTTTCTTCGCTTTTTCATAAGTATAATTTGCCATTGTTTTTTGGTCTTTTAATTCTTGTATTTCGGTCGTATATTGAGCAAACAATTTTTGTTTTTCTTCAGCAGAAACCATTGTATTATTAGACAAATCAACAACTTTATCCGAAATAGCTTGGATTTGAACATCTATAACTTTATATTTTGCGGATTTTGCATTTTTCAATTTTCCTAACTCTAGTTCGTATTCCGGTGATTTTGCAAGGCAACAATTAACAGATAATAATATTAAACCTAATAAAATAACTAATTTTTTCATTAATTCTCCTTTTTTATACAACTATGCAACTTTTTTAAACCAACACCAACATAAGTTGTTACAATCATTGTTATAACAAAATAAAAATATGTTGTCTGAACAGGATTATAAATCCAATAAATATCATGATTTGCTCGCTCTGTAATAGAAATACCATGTAATTTCATTAATACTGCAGTTATCAAATACATTACAAGCAAATGATTTGCCATAATATGATATGTTACATTCCCCATATCTTGAATAAATTTTACATTTTTCAAATATGGATACAAGATTTTTACAACAAATAATGATGCCCAAATTCCTGTTAAACTTGTAAATATTGGCACAATTAATTGATTATCAAATCTTCCCCAAACAAGAACATAACTCAAACCAATTCCATGTTCAGGCGTAAAATCTCTATTAAACAGCCACAATATTGATTGAAAAACGACAACCGCACCAAGCCATTTGGGGGTAAAAATATTATAATTACCTTTAATATAATGCGTATAAAAATAACCAATATAAACAAAAAACAGCGACATCATTGTTCTGATTACAACTAACATTACTGGAGTAACCGGAAATATCTTATCAAAAGGAATTGCCAAAACGCCAATTATAGCAAAAAATGCCAAATGAATAAATTTATTCTTACTTATATTATTTAAAGTTCTCAGTAAAAATAAAAAAGTTATCATTGTCATAAATAACTGAGTTACAAACCACAAAGGACAAGATAAATCAAATTGGTGTCCATTCAAAAATGGTGTAATAAAAAAGTTCTTAAAGCTTAATGGCATTCCCCAAAATTTGCCTGTCAACTTAGCAATTATAACAGTTATAACAAGATAAAATAAATTGTAAGCAAAATATGGAACAAGGAGACTTTTTATCCTTCTTTCAAAAAACTCTGCAACATTACTTAAATATTTATCTTTGAATAAACAACCTGAAATAAAGAAAAATAAAGCTAATTGAAACGAATATGGAGGAAATATTCCTAATAAAGAAAACTCCAAATGTCCTGAAACAACAAGCATTATTGCCAATGCTTTTAACATATTTATTTCATCCGAAAACATTTTTTCCATATAAAAATAATATCATAAAATTTTGCGATATAATTATTATAAAAACAGATAATTAAAAAGAGGAAAAATGCTAAATCAATTTTCAAGAACGGAATTATTAATAGGTGCAGAAGGAATAGAAAAACTTGCAAAATCCAGAGTTGCAGTATTTGGAATAGGCGGCGTCGGAGCTTATGCAGTTGAAGCTCTTGTTAGAAGCGGCTTAGGCACAATTGACATAATTGATGATGACAAAGTTTGTATAACCAATTTAAACAGACAACTCTACGCGACACGAAAAACTGTTGGCAAATACAAAGTCGAAGTAGCGAAAGAAAGAATTCTCGAGATTAATCCTAATTGCATTGTAAACACCTATCAAACTTTCTATACACCGGAAACAGAAAATTTATTTGATTTTACGCAATACGATTACGTAATTGATGCAATAGATACCGTAGTCGGCAAACTTTCCCTTATTGAAAAAGCAAAAGCCTCAAACACACCAATTATTTGTGCCATGGGTGCCGGAAACAAAATGGATCCGACAAAATTTGAAATCGCAGATATTTCAAAAACATCGGTTTGTCCGCTTGCCAAAGTTATTAGAACAGAATTAAGAAAACGAAGAATAAAAGGGGTTAAAGTTGTTTACTCAAAAGAACCTCCAATTAAGCCTAAAGAAGACATGTCAATAAGTTGTAAAGCTCACTGTGTTTGCCCTCCTGGAACAAGAAAATGCACAGTAAAGCACCAAATCCCAGGAAGTAATGCATTTGTTCCACCTGTAGTCGGAATGATTATCGCAGGCGAAGTTATAAAAGATTTAATTGAGTATTAAGATTTTTTACATATAAATTTTTATCTAGCAAAAAAATATTTTACAGTTTTTAGAACAAGCATCAAGTACTAAATTAAAAGGATTTTATATGCTAGTACATAGAGTACAGGGGTTATACTTTACAAATCTTAACAATACTTTACAAATAAAACAAAATTGCAATAAACCTATAAATAATAACGGTATTGGAACTAATAAATACGTTCAAATGCCTGTAAATTTCCATTACGGAGCAAATATAAATTTCGGAAACAAAATTAGCCAAGGAAGAACTGTTGAAGATATTGAATTTGATAATTATAAGGCTATGATTACTCCGGACAGAAAA
>CAKUQA010000177.1 GCA_934675225.1 uncultured Candidatus Melainabacteria bacterium
ATTTGTAACACCGCTAGGCGAATGGATACTGAATCAAGGAGGTGTTATTTGTGGCGCAACTTATAATGAAGAATATAAGGTAATTCATAAAATTTCCGAGGGGGGGGGCAGAAGAGTTTCGAGGTTCAAAATACGTGCAGAGTGATTTAGGCGATTGCTTTTCTGAAATAAAAAAACACTTGATGCAAGAAACAAAAGTGTGCTTTATTGGAACGCCGTGTCAGGTGTATGGATTAAAATCATATTTAAGAAAAGAATATGATAACCTGATAACTGTAGATTTGGTATGTCATGGCACACCATCGCCGAAACTTTGGAAAAAATACTTAGATGAACAAAAAGATAAATATCATTCAGAAATAGATGATGTTGTTTTCAGAAATAAAACATATGGATATCACAGTGGCACAATGCGTATAAGATTTAAAAGCCATTCTGTTTATTATGGAAGTGCTCGTGTTGATCCGATGCTTAAGAGTTTCTTTACTGAAATCTCGTCAAGACCAAGTTGCTATCAATGCCACTTTAAATCAGTGGAACGTTGTAGCGATTTTACTATTTACGATTGCTGGCATGCAAATGACTTAGTGGAAGGCCTTGTTGATGACGATAGAGGCTTTACTAACCTAATCGTGCAGTCTTTAAAAGGAGAAAGAATTCTAGAAAAAATTGCAGACAGGTATGAACTTTATGTAACAAATTTGGAAAAGGCTGTGGAGTTGGATGGCACGATGATTTGTAATTCAGCAGAGCCTCATCCAAGACGAGATGAATATTATTTGAATTTAGATAAAGAAACCCTAAGAGCGCATGTTCAAAAATTTATACCAATCAGATCAAGGGATTATTTGATAGAGAAATCTAAGGGGATTTTATATCGAATAGGAGTGTATAAGTTTCTGAAGAACAAGAAATAAGAATTTATTATTGCTTCTGAATGATTTGGATTCAGGAGGATATATGATTCAAATAAAAAACAAATTGGATTGTTGCGGCTGTACTGCCTGTACAAATGCTTGTCTTAAAAGTGCAATTACTATGGTTCCTGACGAAGAGGGGTTTATGTATCCTAAAATTGATATGGGACATTGTATTGAATGTGGAGTGTGCGAAAGAGTATGTCCGGTTCTTAATAAAAAAACGGTAATATCTGAAAAAACAGAAGGGTACATTATTAGAATAAAAGATACAAAAATTCTCTATGAGAGTACTTCTGGCGGTGCATTTACAGCTTTAGCAGATTATATTCTTGAGCAGAATGGTGTAGTTTATGGAACCGGATACGATAAAAATATGAGAGTTGTATGTAAAAGAGCTACTTCAAAGCAACAATTGCGGGAGATGCGAGGCTCTAAATTTGTTCAAAGTGACCTTGGGAATATTTTTCAAGAAGTTAAGGTAGAACTAAAAGAAGGAACAACGGTTTTATTTTCTGGAACACCTTGTCAAGTGGCAGGTTTGCTAAGCTTTTTAAGAGAAAAACCAGACAATCTTTTATGCGTAGATTTTGTTTGCCGAGGAGTACCGTCTCCAGGCTTGTGGGATAACTATGTGAAGTATATGGAAAACAAATTTGGTTCGAAAATAGTTGAGGCTCGTTTTAAACATAAAACATATGGATATCACACAAGTACTATGAAGATAGATTTTGCAAATGGAAAAACTTATTATGGGTCTGGTAGAGTCGATCCATATATGAAGGCGTTTGTAAGAGAAATTTCATCGAGGCCATCTTGCTCTGCATGTGCTTTTAAAGGAATAGAAAGACAAAGCGATATTACAGTTTTTGATTTTTATGAATATTCAAAAATCACCGGAAGAAAAGATGATAATAGAGGGTATTCATCCGTATTTACACATACTGAAAAAGGTCGAAAGATTTTAGAGGCTATAAAAGCACATATTGAAATACAAAAAGAAGATGTAAATAATCTTGTAACGGAAAATGGTGTTATGGTTTGCAATAGTGCAAAACCACATCCTGGACGGACTAAATTTTATCTACTAGCTGAACAATATCCAATTGATGAGGCCTTGAATAAAATCGAGCCAATTACAGTAAAGGATAAAATAATTGAAAAATCAAAACGCTTTCTGTTTAAAGCAGGTCTAATAACTGTTGTACGTCATTTTAATAGAGGACGGAAAGTTGAGATTGTTGAGAATAAGTAATCAGATACTTATGGTTGTTTCGACAAGATTAACCGTCTTTTTATATAATACTGACGAAGGGTATTATATATATGATTGAAAAAGCTAGTATTTAAAAAAGACTTAATTATATGGGAGGAAACCTATGCCACATATTAGTGTTGTAATACCTGTATATAATGCAGAAAATTACATAGTTGATACTTTAATTTCTGTTTTGAGACAATCATTGAAAGACATAGAAGTTATTGTTGTAAATGATGGCTCTAATGATAATTCTCTTGTTGAGTGTTATAAATTACAAGAGCTTGATAAACGTATTACCATAATAAATCAAGAAAATCAAGGTGTATCTGTAGCACGTAATGTAGGAAAACAAAATGCTACAGGTGAGTATATTATTTTTATAGATGCTGACGATGAACTTGATTGTAGAATGTTGGAAATTCTATACAATCAAGCAAAGAAAACAGATTCAGATATATCTATTTGTGGTGTTAGTAGGGTTTTTGAAAAAAAGCAAAATGAAAAGAAAAAGTATAATTATAATTATGAGGAAGTTACTGGCAATCAAGCAATAGAATGGTTGTTATTGGGTAAAAAAATTGAGTCAGGGGCATGGAATAAATTATTCAAAGCTTCTATTATAGCAGATGTTTATTTTGAAGAAGGCAAGAAAATAAATGAAGATAAATATTTTGTGTTTAAGGTTTTGTTGAAAAGTAAAAAAATAGTCTATTGTGAGGAAAAATTATATTATTATTATTGCAGGGAAAATTCGGTGACTAATCAATCTTTTTCTGACAGATGGTTTGATTCACTATATTTTGCAGATAGAATATATGAAGAACTTAAGTTTCGTAATAATTTGGAGATTTTTGCACGATATCAATTGCTCATTGCATACTATACCGTTCTTCGTAGGATGTATCCTTTTAGAAAACAATACAAAAAGGAGTATAATTTAGTAATTGATAAAATCAAAGCTACTAGTTTTAAATCAATACTTTCTTACATGGATAAACAACAGGTATTTGGTATTTTATCTATAAAATATTGCATTTTAGGATACAAAATTTTGAGGTGTATTTCAAAATGATTATTTTTGGAAAAAGTGTGTTACTAAAGAAAAATACTTTTTTTGTAAAAAATTTATTTGCTAGATGGAGGGATATTAATGCATTTAAAAGTTAAGGAGCGTGAAATACGACTTTTATTCCAATGCGTACCAATACTAACTTTCGCTACGTTAGCCTCTCTTGGTTCGCTTTTACCAAGCGTAGTTCAGTTTGGTGCTGCGGTTATTTTGGTATGCCAGGTTGTTTTTATATTTAGTGTAAAAGGTATTAAAAAAAATATTGGATTATTGTGGATACCTTTAATGATATTCTTTTATGTACGAAACAATCCCAATATTAGATTTAATAGTCTAACGTATATCCAAGTTTTATTGCTCTTTGTCTGTTGTATATTATTTTCAGCATTGGGAGGGTTTAATGATCGGCATTGGATGGAAAAAATGGTGAGCTCTTGGCGGTATCTTTATTTTATTTATATTGCATTTACCATTTATATGTTTTTAGATAGTTCGGCGGTAAATTTTGTGTGTAATTTATTTCCAAATGCTGCAAGTACAATTCTTGATCAGTATAATAATGCAGGAAACCCAGGATTAACAACTCACTATTCAACAAATGGAATGCTTCTTGCAGTTGGAACAATGATATTTGGAAGTTATGCATTGACTGAGAAAAGAAGGACTGGTTTTGTGATGTTTCTGGTATCAGTTGTTGCTCTACTTTTATCAGGCAAAAGAGCACATACTATTTTTGGACTTACTGCTTTATACCTTTGTTATTTTGTGTATAATTCAAATGCTAAAAAAAGCCGGATTATAAAAAGTATAGGTGTTTTATTAGGTTCATTAACAGCATTTACTGTAGCAAGTTATTGTGTGCCGGCACTTGCAACGGTTGTTTTTCGTTTTATTGATACTGCAGAGACTGGGGATA
>CAKUQA010000178.1 GCA_934675225.1 uncultured Candidatus Melainabacteria bacterium
TTGTTAAAAAGATGCTTAAAGAATCTATCGAAGGTGATAGTAAAGCTATTCAAAACTTGTAAATTTTATTTACAAGTTTTTTGTTAAAATTAAAGTTTATGAAAATTTAGCCGTAATAGTAAAAGTACTGTGGCCAACATGATTAAGACATGTTAAGCAAATGTTCCCAACCATGGCAATATTTGTGTGTAAATTGTTTTAATATACATGTAGGTCTAAAGTGTAAGGAGAAAAATGCTTCGAGATACTTTAGAAACGAATATAAAAAGAATTGTCGATTTCTTGATATATTCAAAAAACTTTCTGATAAGAAAGAATCCTATAAAATCAATGACAAATTCATTTGTTGAAGGCTTGAAAGAGTTTTTGACAATGCCAAAGAAACGAAAGATGGCACAGTATAGGTTAAACTATCACCGTCATCAGTTTCAAAAAATGGAACAGTTGATTGCCGAAAACAATCAACACACGTTTCTGCAAGGTAGTCACCTTAATGAAACAAGATAAAGGAAGATAAAATGGGATTACTTACCTCACAAATCAGATTAATGTATCTTCAACAACAGCGGTTGGATTTGGAATATAAAATCCAATTGATTACCCAAACAAAAATGGGGTTATCGCAGTCTGTTAGTGATTTGATGCAGGTTGGAAACGACTATGACCCAGAATCACCTACAACAAAATTACTCCAACAGCGGCAAGCAAAATTGAAAGTCCTTGAACAGAAATTAGATATGCAAATGCAAGAATATCAAAACAGATTGAAAATGATTGATGCAGAATATGAATCCTGTCAAGGTATGATGGATAAAAATATTCAAAGTTCATTTAAATACTCATAGATAAAAAATAGAACCTCATAAAAAGGTTCTATTTTTTTGTGAAATTTTATTTTATTATAATTATATGCTTGTTTGTACAAATAAGCTAATTATATCGTTTAGAGCTGCATATTGTCTTTGGAATTTCTGAGCTTGATTTTCTAAAACGCTTATTTGCTTTTTGTATTCCATAATTGATGTTTGGCATTCTCTTGCTGAACTATTTAAGCTTTCTTGAACCTGTTGAGCTTCTTGTAGAACGCTTTTCATAGAAATTCCAAGAGCTTCCATAGTTTGCTTAATAATCTGAGCACCTGTTTGTTTAGAAACTCCTGCAGGAAGTTGGTTTATTAATTGTCTCAGTACCGCAACATTTGCAGGAATGTCAAATCCATCAAGTTCGCTTGCAAAATTTTCTTTTTCCATCATTTGTTTAATTGGTGATGGTTGAGTAAAGTTCATGATATGCTGATTTGAAAATTTATTTGCAAAATCCATAGCCGGAGCTTGAGTTTCAAAAGCAGAAATATTTGGAGCTGGAGTTTCTACTGTATTACCTGATTGAATACTGTTTTCTTCCGGTTCTTCAAAATCTTCATAAATAGGTTCTTCTTCATTGTATTCTATTTCGTTTTCAACAGGTGTTTCCTGTTGTTTTTCTTCTTCTACCGGTGCAGGATTTTCAACAACATTTTGAATATCCATATCTGATTGTTGTTTTAAAGCTTCAACAATCTTTTTTCCAACGCCTTCTGTAATTCTGTTACTTACCATCAATAAACCTCTTTCACAGGAAAATTATAATATATTAATAAAAATATTTCAAGAAAAACCTAAAATAGTTACAAAATGCTAAGAAAATATACTATTTTTGAATTCCGGTGTTATAATACATTACAGTAATAATTATATTGGCAGTAAAAGCTGGGGTAAAAAATGAAAAGACGTGCATTTATTAGTGTATATGATAAAGTTGGTTTAATTGATTTTGCAAAGAATTTGACGGAAAAATTTGATTATGAAATTGTTGCAGGTGGCGATACTTATGAATTATTAAGTAGTGCAGATATAAATGTAATTAATCTTTCAGAATTTGCAAATACTTCTGGTTTTTTGATGGAGGAATTTGAAGCGTTGAATGAAACTTTATTAGCCGGAATTCTTTCCAACAGTTCTGATTCCAGAGAGTTAAATGAGCTTGAAAAATTTGCGATAAAATCTTTTGATATGGTTGTTGTAAATGTTTGTCCTTTTGAGCGTGTAATGCTTGAAAAAACAGATATTTCTGAAATGATAAATAATATTGATATTGTAGGAATTACCTTATTAAGAGCCGGTGCTAAAAACTATAAAAATGTTACGGTAATTACTGATAAGATAGATTATTATGTTGCTTTGAATGCAAATGAATTTGGGCGTTTGAAACTTGCAGCCAAAGCGTTTAATTTAACTGCAAATTATGATAGAGTTGTTTCTTCTTTGCTTGCGGAACAAACAGGAGAAAAACCTTTTAAAACATTGAGTTTTGAAAAAGTTAAAGATTTAAAATATGGTGAAAACCCTCATCAAAAAGGTGCAATTTACAAAACCGAAAGAATGGTTGATTATGAAGTCTTGAATGGTAAGGAATTATCTTTTAATGATGTGTTGAATGTTACGGAAGCAACAAATATTGTAAGTGAGTTTTATGATGTAAATGCTGTTTCTATTATAAGACATACAAAACCTTGCGGTGTTGCGTTGGGGCGTTCTATATATGATGCTTATACAAAAGCCTTTGATTGTGACCCTGTAAGTTCTTTTTACGGAACAGTCGGTTTTTCTAAACCTGTTGATATAGAAGTTGCTAAACATTTGAATTCAATGGCGGTAGAAGTTATTGTGGCTCCGGATTATAATGAAAATGCGATAGAATTTTTCAATGACAATCCGGATATTAAACTTGTTAAATTAAATACTTCATTGAAAGATTATAGAAAACTTGCAAGAGAAGAAGTTATAATGTCTCCTTATGGTGCGTTGGTTCAAGATAGTGATTCCAGCGAACTTGATAAAGATATGTTCAAAGTTGTTACACGAGAAAAGCCGACAACAGAGCAAATTGAGGATGCTATATTTGCTTGGAAAGTTGTAAAATACGCAAAAACAAATGCCGCAGTAATTGCAAGAGATTTTAAAACAGCTGCAATTGCTCAAGGGCAGACAAATGCTATAGTTGCAGTGGAACAAGCACTTAATTATGCTTGCGACAATTCAAAAGAAGCTGTTTTGGCATCTGATGCAACAATTCATGCAGAAGATTGTATTTATTCGGCTATACAGGGTAGAATAAGTTTGATAATTCAGCCTGGTGGCTCTGTTAAAGACCAAAAAATTATTGAAACTTGTGACAAATATGGTATTGCCATGATAACTACAGGTATCAGGAACTATAAACAGTAAATTTATTTGCAACTCACTGTGGTTTATATTAAAATTCTATCGGAGGAATAGCTATGGAAATTAAACCGTGGGAAGATTATTTTTTAGACCTTGCTAAAACTTGTGCAAGTCGTTCAAACTGTATACGAGCTCAAGTTGGAGCAGTAATTGTCGGTGATGATAAAAAAATTAAGGCAACAGGTTATAATGGAACTCCTTCTAAAGTTGAATCTTGTGCTGAGCGAGGAGAATGCTACAGAATTAAAAATAATATTCAATCCGGAACAAGATACGAAACTTGCAGGTCTATTCATGCAGAACAAAATGCGATTATTCAAGCCGGACAAGATAGATGTAAAGGTTCTACAATGTATATTTGGGGACATAATTTTATTTGTATATTATGCAAAAGATTTATTGTTCAGTCGGGAATAAAAAATGTTGTTTTGCGAAAGGATGAAAATTCTCCGATAGTTCATGTTACTGTTGATGATATCAGACGTGAACTTGAAGAAGGTTAAAATTATTCTTGCTTTTTTTTATAAAATCATTAAAATCATGCAAAGTCAGGTAGTAAAAAGGATTGAAATTTGAAGATTTTTCTACTGAATTTGGATGATTTTTGCTAATTGGCTATATCAATTTCTTATAAATATATGTATGATATAGAAAGAAAGGCAGGCATAAATGAGTAGTTTTTATCCGCAATATGATTTGGCAGGCAGAATACAACATACAAAACTTGATACAGGTTTTTCTGATATGCCTTCTGCAAGGATGACAAGGGTTGAAAATCAGGCTTCTCCGGATTTCAAACAGGTAATGTCCGGTTTGGTTGAAAACTTAAACACTGAGTTGAATGCACCGGATAACTTGTTGAAAGATGTTATGTCGGGA
>CAKUQA010000179.1 GCA_934675225.1 uncultured Candidatus Melainabacteria bacterium
TCCGTATTTTAATGAAGCTGAAATCTTTTCATCCTTACCATCAGCTTTGTTTAGATAATACCCAACAGCACCAACTGTACCAACAATTGACAAAACATCCGTTGGAGCTGAACCGAGCCTTAAATCTCTAGCTTTATCAACATATTGAACAGTCTCAATATCTATTGATTTGTCAAGAGATTTGACTGCTGATTCAACATCAGCTTTCAATTTCAAATACTCATTTCGTGGCAACAATTTCTTATATGCTGTCAAAATTTCTTGCAATTCACCTTTTGAACTTTTTGATATTATTTCTTCTACTTCCGCTACATAAGACGAAATTGAATTTACTGCCTCAGAATTATATGAATATGTTTTCGAATTTTTATTGAAACTTCTGCTTAACTTTTGTAAATTACCTATAATTTCTTTATTTAATTCCGTTCTCTGCGCAATTTCATTATCACCGGACAATTTTTTATACTTTCTAAGATTATTTCTCAATTGAGTCATAATCTCATTTGTAGAAGCATCTGAAGGATTTACAAATTTTTGAATATTATCAAGTGCTTTGGTTGTTGCTTTATAACTATCATTTATATCATGAGTAATAGCTTGCCTTAATACTCCTGTTTTGTTTGCTAATTTCATTTTTGCAGGCAACATATAATCCTCTGCAATAAATGTTTGCCACATATTTTTAGATTTAAAGTTTTTTACATCCTTAAAACTTGCATCCCAGAAGAAATCAAATAAACCGTCCGTTGCATTTTGAATTTCTTTCAATCTTTCTGTACACGCGTTTACACCAAAACCTGTTTCTAAATTTGCATTAACTTTTCTTATTCGACCGTTTATGGAATTAATTGAATCTAAAACATTTCTATCATTCGGATGGTCTCGCAATATTTTTTCATTCAAATAATTAAAACGTTCTGTTAACGTTGCAAATTTTTTATGTGTAGAAGAATACGAAGAATTTACAGTTTTTCGACTTATTTTATCAAAAAAGTGCGTAATTCCTTCATGTATTCGTCGGGTAAATGTTCTATCCCCGTTTTTACCCCACATAATTCTTTGACATGCAACATCTTTTAGGGTCGTAAAATTATTTATACTGCCTGATTTTTCAATAAATGAGTTTACCCTTGTCAAAGCAAAACGATAAAAGTTTTCAAACTTACCACCTTTGGCCGTTTTTTGCTCCAATTTGATTTTCCATTTATTAAGTAGTTTTGAAGCACCTTTGTTTAATCCGCCACTAAACAATGCAAGAGTACCAAAACCAACCACAAGGGCAGATACCGCAAGAGTTTTTCCGAATTTATGATTTTTTTCTTGTTTATTATCTTCTTTTTGAGGAATTTGAGATGCATTGATATAATAGCCGTTTTGCGGCTGCGAGAAGTCTTTAAATGCTTTTCTTTGAGCATTATTTACTGTCAAACTCGGATTTATCATACGTTTCCCCTACATATATTAACGCATGAATTCCTAAAAATTTGCCTTTTTTATAAAGATTTATTAATTATCAAGAGCATTGGCTATAACATTTGCCGCTTCTTTAGAAGAAATTTTATCTGACAACAAAGTTTTAACCTCTCCAAGTTCTTCTATATTTTTTGCTCGATATGCAGAGTCATAAAGCAATCTTTCTATCTTATAAGAAATTTTTGAAACATTTACATCTCCCTGAATAATCTCAGGAACAATCAACTTATCAGCTATAATATTCGGTAAAGATACTCGCTTAATACATCTCACAAGCAAATATATTAAATAAAACAACCACGGTCCGCGATAAGCTATTATCATAGGTGTTTGATATAAACAAGCTTCCAAAGCAACAGTTCCGGATGCCAATATCAATGCATCAGACACACTTAACAAAGCCTGATTTTCACCTTTTATTACAGGGAAAGGCGATTTTTTTAAAAACTTGTTATATACACCATCAGACAAGTTTGGTGCATGAGAAATACAAAACTGCAAATCAGGATGTTTTTTTTGCAAATTTTCTGCTGTTTTAACAAAAACTTTCATCAAATATTTTAATTCAAAAACTCTCGACCCTGGGAAAATTGCAACAAGTTTTTTGTTTTTATCAAAACCATGTCTTTCAAAAAATTCATCCCTATCAGCCTTTTCCGGCAATTGAGAAACAAGAGGATGTCCACAGTAATGAGTTTTTATGCCATAACTTTCATACATTTCTTTTTCAAACGGGAAAATACACAACACTTCATCAACATTCTTCTTAATAGTGTTTATACGCCATTTTCTACTTGCCCAGACTTGTGGTGGAATATAATAAAATACTTTAATACCTGCTCGACACAAAAATTTTGAAATATTTAAATTAAAAACACCATAATCTATCAACAAAACTAAATCCGGTTTAAATTCCTTTGTCAAATAATCAACTACACGTTTTCCCAACAACAAATGATCAATGACAATTTTAGGAGATAAGCCGACAGCACCCATTTTCTTTTGGTCAGAAAATAACTTTACACCTGCACGACGTAAATTTTCACCGCCAACTCCTTCAATTTCAATATCAGGATTAGCTGCTTTTAAAGCTTCCACAACATGAGACGCATGTATATCTCCGGAATATTCACCAGTAATAATAAAAAGCTTTTTCATAATTTACACAGCCATAACTACAATACCGTTTCTATCAGCATATTCAATAACTTTTTCCTGATTAACGATAATTGTTTCATTTGCCTCTACTGCAATTAAATCTGCCTTATATTTTTTCATTGTTTTCAAAGTTCTTAAACCAATTGCCGGAATATCGAACCTTTTATCCTGAAACGGTTTAGAAACTTTTACAACAACTGCATCTTTTTTAGCAAGTTTTGAGCCACGTTTGATACACATATCTGTACCTTCAATAGCTTCAACCGCCATAATCATTTTATCTTTTATTACAACAGATTGACCAACATCAACCTTGCCCATCTCTTTAGCAAGCCAAAAACCATAATTTACATCTTCCATCTGTTTTTCTGTTGGTTTTAATTTTCCTAAAACTCCTGACGGAATCATTAAATTTTTAATAAAAATTGTTTGGTCCAAAACTGAAATATTACGTTTTTCAAACTCTTTTACAATCAAAAGCATTACTTCATCATCATTCAATCTTTTTACAGATTTCAAAATTTCAATCGCTCTTGAATCAAACTTATGCAATTGCAAAAGTACACGCTTGTGAACTTTACCCAAAAAAGTTACTTGTTTAATTTCTTCATCCGTAAAAATCTTTTCAATTTTTGTCATTTCTCCAGGGTGACAAGAATATACTTTCGAACAATATTTTTTTAATTCTTTTACATTATCATTTGCAAGGGAAATACAGATAACTTCAAAACCATTTTCTTTTGCATGGCGAGCCATCTCTACAGGAAGAATTCCATCTCCTGCTATTAATCCTTGTTTATTTTCTAACATTATTGACACTTTTAATTTCCTCTTTTACTAAATTAATTATATCACAACTATTTTTTTAGAGAATTAATCTCATCAACTTGTTTATCATTGAACAAAACTGCTCCGCCAAGCAATTTTGTATTCAAAACCACTTGAGCATAACTTTCTGCAAGTTCAAGCTTTAAAAACGCATCTTTTATAGTTTTATCACCAACTATAAAACCATGATTTGCCATCAATACCGCATCATAGTCCTTAAAATATAATGCTGTTTTCTCAACCAAATCCATTGACCCAGGTAATCCGTATTCTGCTAATGGAATTTGACCAAAATAAATAACATTTTCCGCCATAATCGGTTCATCCAAGGCTATATGACAACACGCAAAAGAACTTAAATAAGGAGGATGAACATGAATTATATAATTTACATCCGGTCTTTGACGATAAAATTCTGCATGTAACATTTTTTCAGAAGAAGGCTTTTTAACTCCTTCTAACAAATTTCCGTCATAATCCATTAAAACTAATTCTTCATCAGACAAATAACCGTTTGAAGAACCGGAAGACGTAATCAATATTTTATCACCATAACGAGCCGAAAAATTTCCTGAATACCCAGGAGTAAAATTCTTAACTCCTGCAAGTTTGCCATATTCTATTATTTCTTTTTTTAAAGTTTCTAAATCTTTCATTATAACTGCTCTCTATC
>CAKUQA010000180.1 GCA_934675225.1 uncultured Candidatus Melainabacteria bacterium
GGATACAATTGCCAAGAATACAAAAATTTCTCAGCATATATTCAACCAATTGTAAATGAAAGAAATTCTAATAAAACAAAACTTGCAAAATTTAAAAAAGAACAAGTAAAATTAAAAAAAGAAAGAGCAAGACAGATTGCTAAATACAAAGCTACAGGCGGATTGAACGGATGGGATGCTTCTTACACAATTTTGAAAAACTTATCTGAAAATGCAGAAACAAAGTAGTTTTGAATAATAAATTCAGTTTAAAAACCTCCTTTAAAAGGAGGTTTTTTTAATTTTCAAGAGATTTATAATTTGTAATATGGTAGGAGTAAAACATGGCAGATACTGAAGAAATTATAAAATGTCCGGCGTGTGGCTCGGAAATGACAAAAATTTTTATTGCAGATAAAGGTATAAATATTGACGTTTGCAGTAACGGTTGTGGTGGAATATTTTTTGATAACAAAGAAATTCAAGAGTTTAGTGGCGAGAATGATAATATTTCAGAGATTAAGCAAGCACTTGCCGGTAAAAATTTTATGCCGGTAGACGAAAATCAAACTAGAATTTGTCCTGCCTGTGGAACTCCAATGACAAAAACAAGAGCTCTTGGTATACAAATAGATACTTGCTATAAATGTGGCGGTTTGTTCTTAGATAATGGTGAATTTGAGCTTGTGCGTTCCAAATTTCCTAAAAAGCCAAAAGTAAAACCTGTTGAATATAATCCAAACAGTGATATAAATATGGAAGAATTTTATAAAGATACACAAGATGAAGTCGCAGAGCTTGAGGGAACTTCATATTACTGGTACAGTAAAATGAGGAGACGCGGAATAGTAAAAAGTATTGCAAAACGCGATCTTGTCGGTTTGTTGTTTAATCTGTTTTGGTAAACATTTTTATAAAACTTTCTTTGTCGAAATATTTTATGGTATTTCGTAATAATATTATTGAAGAATTTATTTAGTCTTTATTTTTGTAGCATTTTTCTTAATTTTTCAAGTTTTTCAATGCTATCACTTTCAAAATAAATTCTCAATAAAGGCTCTGTGCCGCTCGGACGAACAAGAACCCAGCTTGTATTATCGTCAAAATAAAGCTTAACACCATCTTTTGTATCAATTGATTTTACTTTGAAATCTCCAATTGATTTTTTATTTTTGTATTCTTCCAGAACAGGTTTAATTTCTTCAACATTTTCTAATCGTTTGTCAATTCTATCATTAAAAAATTCGCAACCTACAAAATCGTATAAGTCTTTTTGAAGTTGAACTAAAGATTTGTTCTCATAAGCCATAGCTTCTAGGATAAGCAAGTTGGCAAGAATGCCGTCTTTTTCTGGAATATGTCCTTGAATACTTAAGCCGCCGGATTCTTCTCCACCTATAATTGGATTAAATTTTCTCATAGCTTCTCCGACATGTTTAAATCCAACTGCTGTTTCTATAACTTCTACACCTAATTTTTCAGCAACTTTGTTTAGTAAAAGACTTGCTCCAACAGTTTTTACAAGAGAGCCGGAATAGTTTTTATGCTTTTTCAAATGTATTAAAAGTATTGAAATAATTTCATTTGGAGAGACATATTCCCCATTCTCGTTTATAACACCAAATCTGTCAGAATCTCCGTCATTTGCAAATCCTACAGAATTCGGAGTAGTTTTTACTTTTTCAATTAATTCTTTTAAATATTTTGGTTTTGGTTCAGGCATTCCGCCACCAAAATTGGTATCGTGAAACATGTGCAGGCTATCGTATTTGATTTCGTTGATGTCTAATAATTTATCAAAATAACCGATACTTGCGGCATACAAACCGTCAAAAATTATATTTTTATCAAAAGTTTTAATCTTTTTAAAATCTATTAATTTTTGGATATGAGCGAAATAATCCGGTGCAAAATTATATTTTGTAACAGAGCCTGCACCTTGAGATTTGAAATTTGCGTGAAGATTGTACATAAGTTCATCAGTAATTTCAGATGTTGCTGGGCCTGCATAGTCAGGTATAAATTTAATTCCTAAGTATTCAGGCGGATTGTGGGATGCTGTAAACATAACGGCACATGCATTCAGGTGTTTTGCATTATAAGCCAATACAGGTGTTGGTATGACTTTTTTAGATAAAAGTACTTTAAATCCGTATTCTGCCAATTGTTCTGCAGTTTGTTCCGCATATTCTAAAGCCATGTTTCTAGGGTCATAACCGACAATAATCTGTTTATCTATACCAAAATTGTCATAAACGTATTTGCCTATTGCTTTTGTAACAGTTCTGACATTTTCTTCATTAAAGTCTTTTCCTACAATAGCTCTCCAACCATCTGTTCCAAATTTTATTTCACTCATTAATCTTGCCTCAATATTGTATATCTGTTATAATCATATAAAAAATATGGAGTAATCGCAAATGTTAAATTTTGAAACAGTAAAAACTATTGCATATCTTGGTCCACAAGCTTCTTTCACGGAGATGGCAAAAGATAAATTTTGTAAACGATTTAATATTAGCGCGTATCCGACTCCTTTACAGACAATTAGACAAGTAGTTGAGTATGTTGACGATACAGAAAATTCTCTTGGTGTTCTTGCTGTAGAAAATTCTATTGAAGGAACGGTTCGCGAATCTTTAGATAATTTAATGATTACGAAAAATCCTAATATAAAAATTCTTTCAGAATGTTATATGCCGATAAATCACTGTTTGTTAGCAAGAACTACGGAGTTTTCATCAATAACCGGAATAATTTCTCATCCTCAGGCATTAGCTCAATGTCAAGATTTTATTCATAATGAAATGCCTTTTAATGTTAACATTATAGAGGCTCCAAGTACTGCCGAAGCTGCCAGAAGTTTACAAAATTATAATCTTACTTATGCTGCAATAGGTAGTGCTAAAACTGCAGAAACATATAATTTGAATATTTTAAAAGAAAATATCAATGATGATAAAACTAATCAAACAAGATTTATTTTAATCGGCGATTTCGAAACTGAAGAAACAGGAAATGACAGAACCTCTCTTGCTTTTTCAACTGAAAACAAACCTGGGGCACTTTTAAATGTATTGAATGTATTTATGGAAAATCATATAAATCTTTCTTATATTGCCTCAAGACCGTCAAAACATAAATTTGGAGAATATATTTTTATCGTAAATTTTGACGGACATATTCAAAACCCTCAAATTACTAAAGCAATTCAGCAAGTAAAAGATAAAACAACTCAACTAAGATTTTTGGGTTCGTACGAAAAACAAAATGCTATTTTACTTCAGCAGTAACAAATGCAATCGCCTTTGAACGATCGTGCGACAAGCTTGTTTGAAATTCAATATTCTTTTCAAGATTTTTTAGGATGCGGATTTGTGGGCATTGGTTTTCATTATGAAAAACTTCTATTTCGTGATAAGAGACATTTGTAATATTTAGTGCTGTCAAAGCTTTTACAACAGCTTCTTTGGCGCAAAAGCGAGCAGCTAAATGGCTTTCCGGTTTAGAATATTTCATACAATAATCTAGCTCTAATTGAGTAAAGACTCTTTTCAGAAATTCCGGAGATTTATTTTCAAATCTGTTTATGTCCTCTATATCAACACCGATTGCCATACAATGATAATAGCACAACATTGACGGTTTTTACAAATACGTGTTATAATTGTTTATCAAACGCCAAACAAAATTCATTAAATTTGTCGGAAAGGAAATATGACAGATTCAATGATTCCATATTCATTTGTCCCTGGAACTAAAGCCAAGGCGGATGAAGTTAATGCAAATTTTATTTCACTTGCTAATTTTATAGAAAAAAATAAAAATTCATCGGCAAATGATATTGAAAAAATTAATCAGGTTTTAAAAAACAAAGCAGATAAAGAAGAATTAATAAATGAGCATACAATAACGGAAGCTGAAACAAATCTGGATGATTATAAAACCAAAGGTACTTATATTTTTTCAAACTTGTATAAGCCGACAAATATCCCAAAAGGAGAAGCAGGCATGCTTATTGTTACAGGTGACGAACAATCTGTAATTAAGCAGGTTTGGTATTGCAGTGGAGAAAATCCAGAAATTTTTACAAGAGATTATGAAAATGAAACTTGGGGCGAATGGTATTC
>CAKUQA010000181.1 GCA_934675225.1 uncultured Candidatus Melainabacteria bacterium
CTTTTTGTATTCAATGGTGCTTAAAACAATATCCTAATATTAGAATTGATACTCACAAAGACAATATTCCAATGCAAAAAACAATTCTAAAAAATGGTTTTAAATATTGCGGAATTATTCATAAAGACGATGGTTCTACAAGATTAGCATATCAAAATATGTAACTTTGTTAATATTGGCTAGCAAAAAATTTTTTTTCATGTTTTCATTATGAAATGAAAATTTCGTCGCTTTCTTTTCAAAGTACATATACTGTTGATACAAGCTCTGCACAGTCCAAAAGACAGATTTTTACTTTAGGAGCTTTGATGAATAATTTTTGGGTAAATTCTCCTCGTAGTACTTTTAATAGAATTCTTGACAGTGGCGTATATGGGGATATTGATATTAATGTAAAGTCGCAAAAAGATAAAGCTTTTGAAGCAGTTATGGACAAAAACAATATCTCTTATCATAAAAAAGAGATATTGGATACTTCTGTTTAGTTTTTGCAATTATTAGAAAGCAAAGAAAATTTTATAATTTTGCAACTTGGTGTCTTTCTAGCATAACCATTAATATTGAAATGTCTGCCGGTTTTACACCGCCTATTCTTGAAGCTTGAGCTAATGTTTTTGGTCTGATTTTAGATAATTTGTCTTTAGTTTCTGATGATATATGTTCGATTTTTGAGTAATCTATATCATCAGGAATTTTAAATTTATCTAATTTGCCGGCTTCTTTAACTTGTTGTTCTTGACGTTTTAGGTAGCCGTCATATTTAGTTAGAATTTCAACTTGTTCTGCAACATCAAATGGAATATTTAAATTACGAGTTTCTTCATCAATTTCTTTTATAATAGTGTAATCAATGTCAGGGCGTTTTAACAGTTCTGCAATTTTAATACCTCTATCGATACTTTGACCAACTTTAGCTAAAACAGAATTAACTTCGTCTGTCGCGGAAATTTTTGCATCTTTAATTCTAAGGATTTCACGCTCAATTGCTTCTTGTTTATCGGTAAAAACTTTGTATTGAGTATCATCAACTAAACCGATTTTTTTACCGATTGGTGTTAATCTTGTGTCAGCGTTATCTTGTCTTAACAATAATCTGTACTCTGAACGAGATGTCAACATTCTGTAAGGATCTTGAATGTCTTTTGTTACTAAATCATCAATCAAAGTTCCGATATATGAAGAACTTCTTGAAAGTTCTAATAATTCTGAATTATTTAAGTAGTTATACGCGTTAATCCCCGCAATTAAGCCTTGAGCAGCAGCTTCTTCGTATCCGCTTGTTCCATTAATTTGTCCGCCAAAGAACAAACCTTTAATCTTTTTAGACATTAAGGAGTGTGTTGTTTGTACAGCCGGAACATAATCATATTCTACGGCATAAGCAGGTTTTATTACATGTGCATGTTCTAACCCCGGGAGAGTTCTAAGCATTTTGACTTGAACTTCTGCCGGTAAGCTACTGGAAAATCCCTGAATGTAAACTTCATAAGTTCCAAGCCCTTCAGGTTCGATAAAAATATGATGTGATGGGTTCTCACTAAATCTAACAACTTTATCTTCAATTGAAGGACAATAACGAGGTCCAACCCCTTGAATTAAACCTTTAAACATAGGTGATTTATCTAAATTAGCTCTGATAATTTCATGTGTTTCTTCGTTTGTTCTTGTTAAATAACAAGGGTATTGTGGTCTGACAGGGCGATTAGGTTTGAATGAATAAAAATGTAATGTCTCATCCCCAGGTTGAATAGTCATTTTAGAATAATCAATAGTTCTTTTATCAACTCTTGGAGGAGTTCCTGTTTTTAATTTTTTTATATTTATACCATGCTTAATTAAAGATTCCGATAAACCATAAGCGGCTTTTTCTCCCATTCTGCCCGCACTATACGAGCGGAGTCCAACAAAAATTCTTCCGTTAAGTGATGTTCCTGTTGTTAAAACAACAGCACCTGCAGAGTATTCTATTCCAAATTCATCAACTGCTCCGACAATCCTATCGTTTTCGACTAATAAATCTATTATGCAAGCTTGTCTTAAATAGATATTTTCGTTATGTTCGATAATGTTGCGCATGTAATTCATATATTGTTGTTTGTCTGATTGAGCGCGAAGTGCTCGAACAGCAGGCCCTTTGGATGAATTTAACATTTTCATTTGAATATATGTCGCATCTGCAACTTCCCCCATTACTCCGCCGAGTGCATCAATTTCACGTACAAGAGTAGATTTTGCCGGGCCGCCAACAGCAGGATTACAAGGCATTAATGCTATATGTTCAACATTCAGAGTTGAGAGTAATACTTTTGCTCCTAGTTTCGCGCAAGAAATAGCCGCTTCGCAACCGGCATGACCGGCTCCAACTACAATTATGTCATATTTATTATTGAGGTAATTCATTTTTCATATTCCTAATCTTTACAACATAATTATAATACAAAAAAAGTTTATCTCCTCCATGTGGATGATATTATTTCAATTTACTAAAGATTAAAATTATTTATATCGTTAGAAGAAATATATTAATAGACACACATCTTATTGGAGCTCATTGATGTCAGAACAAATGTTACTACAGCCGATAAAAGCGGCAAATACAAATAAAGCAAAAGAATCACTAGAGAAAGCAAGAATAGCACACGAAAAATATCTTATTCGTCAACAAAATTCGGATTTGCAAGATGCGATAGAATATTATATTGATGCAGTAAAATATGATCCGACTATGCCGGAAGCTTATTATCGTTTAGCTACTCTAATGTGGGAACAAGGTCAAATTAGCCTTGATACGGCGATAGAACAGTGTAAAACGGCAATTTCTTTGGCTCCGAAAAATATTAATGCGCATTTGTATACCGGATTTTTTATGAAAATGGCTCAGGATTTTAAATCTGCTGAACAAGAATTCAAATCTGCAATAAAAATGGATAATTTGAATTCTGCTCGCCCGAGATTAATCCTTTCTCAATCCATATTGCAGAAAATTAATTCTAAAAATGGTAGTGTTGCGGATTATTTGAGCTTTTTATATTATTTCTTGTCCGGAAGTTTGATGCTGGCATGGGATAGACCTTCAATGAAGATGTTCTATAAAAATATGTCAGACGATTTTTCTGTATTCACTTATAATACCGTAGGAAAATTTTTAGAAAAATTTAAATTGTATCCTACTGCAGAAAACGTGTATAAACAAGCAGTTATTTCAACAAATCATGGCGAAATTTTTTATGACAAAATGGGTGATTTGGCTTTAAGAAATAAAGAAATGGATTTGACTGTTGATTGTTATAAAAAAGTTTTAGAAGCAAATCCATTGAATAGAGACGTATTGGTTAAGCTTGCTACTGTATTGCAGACATATTTCCCTGAAAATACTGATGAAGCAATTGATTGTTATGAAAAACTTCTTGAATTTGATATTGATACTCCTCAAATTTATTATGAGTTGGGGCATTTATATCTTAAAAAAGAAGATAAAATTAACTCTATAAGTGCATTTAAGTTAGCATTAGACAGAGATCCTGAAAATCCGTTTTATAATAATTCATTGGCATACGCTTATTCTAAAGCTCAGTTATATGATGAAGCAATTGAACATTACCAAAAAGCAATTACAATAAATCCAGATAAAGAGTGGACTTCAATTGTTTGTGAGGCACTAGGAACAATTTATGCTCAAGTAAAAGGTAATATTGATGCAGCTGTTTCGACTTATCAGGCGGGAATTATTTTAGACCCGAACAATTACAGCTTATATTTGTCGTTAGGCGATGTTCACATGGCAGCTTACGATTTGGATAATGCAATTAGAGCTTATTGTGATGCAATTATGGTAAATCCTGATGATTATAGAGCATATTCTAAAGCTGGAATTGCGTTATGGGAAAAGGATTATTTGGAAGAAGCTCTTGTATCTTTCCATAAAGCCATAGATTTAAACCCTGATAATGAATATGCACAAAATAATTTAGGCATTCTTTATTTGGATGGTTTAGGTGATGCTGAAGAAGCTCTTGAATATTTTGAAACAGCAATTGAATTAAATCCTAATTATACTTTGGCTTATTTTAATGCAGCCAGAGCCTCTCAAGCTATGGGATTTAT
>CAKUQA010000182.1 GCA_934675225.1 uncultured Candidatus Melainabacteria bacterium
CTGTATATGGCAATATAATTTATGAAAAGAAAAAACAAATTACCGTTCTAAAACTTATATTTGAAAAGTGGAATAAACTTTATGAAAAAGCAATAAAAAGCGTAAAAAATAAAGGAAAACGACTTGATATTACGATTGAATTAATTGATATTCTAAGTATTATAAGTCTATTTTTCAAAAACCCGCATTTTAAAGACGAAAAGGAATATAGAATAATTTTTATTAACAATACAGGAACAAATTTTGCAAAACAAACCAAAATTTGTGAAAAAAATGGTTTGTTTATTCCATATATTGAATACAAATTCTTAAAAAAAACGGTTAATTGTATAAATATCGGGCCAACACTAGATGAAAGTATCTTTTTTACAAGCACTTGTAGAATGCTTGCAAACTTTGGTTATGAACGAAAAACGGTTAATCGTTCAAAAATACCCCTAAGGTACTAAAAAAAATTGAAACTACGGTTTTTTACGAAATAATCCGGTAAATTTTTTCCATCCGTTACTAAAGAATTTACCAACATTCTTAAAACCTTTTACAACAAAAGATTTTGCAGATTTTAAACTAATTTTATTAAATTGTTTTTTAACCCAAGAACTTATTGATTTAAATTTATAACACCCAAATGCCAGAGTTCCGACTGTTAGCAAACCGAAAGCCCATTTTTTCCACGCAGGAAGTTTTGGGGAATTATCTTTATCAATTTGTTGTGGCTTGAATTCATCAATACTAGGTTGCTGAAGATTTGTAATTGTTGGCGGTTGTCCGTTAAAAGGATTTGGATGTGCAGGATTACCAACATACCTTGGATTTTGTCCCATTATATATGAAGCGGCATCAAAATCTATAACACCGTTTTGCGCTAACATATCTAAATTACCTGCCCAATTGCAAGACATAACATAACCCTTTTTTATTCTACCTTATTTATTTAAAGTTATTTTCTTGTTAAAAATTGCTTTTTATATGTTTATTTGTTAAATTTTGTAATATGAAAAATTTTATTGTTGAAAACAAATTATTTTTATCACTCTTAATTCTTTTATTAATATTATGCATTGGAACACTATTCATAACCACAGGTCATTACTCAGGAATTTTAATAGATTATGGCAGAGAAGTTTATTATCCACAAGAAATTTTGAACGGAAAAGTCTTATACAAAGATTTATTTAATATTTATGGACCTCTTTCTTATCAAATAAATGCAATTTTATATAAAATCTTTGGCGCGAAACTTTCAACACTTTACGGAGCAGGTATAATTTGTTCTTTATTAACTGTCAGCGGAATTTATCTTGTTGCTCAAAAATTTTTGTCTGAATTTTTAAGTTTTGCGATAGGAATTTTTACAATTGCTATCGGAATTACAACAACAGGAGTTTTTAATTTACATTTTCCTTATTCTTGGGCAGTAGTTTACGGTTTGATTGCTTTTTTGTACTCGCTGTATTTTTTAGTAAAATTCAATGAAAACAAAGTTTTTAAAAACCTTTATGTAAGTTCTTTCCTTGCCGGAATTTGTATTACATGCAAATATGATTTTTTGTTTTACGCATTTATAATCTTATTCTTTATAATTAAATCAAAAAATTGGAAAGCATTGTTATGTTTTACTTTCATACCTATTTTAAGTTTTGGAACTTTATTTATACAAGGATTGAGTATAATTGACTTATTAAATTCATTATTAACAACATCTCAAATGGCTAAAACTAAGACACTAACATATTTTTACCAAAATAGCGGAATATATTTTCATCCAAAAGTTTTATTAATGAATTTAATTTGTTTTGCTAAAACCGGAATTCCTTTTGCAGCAATACTTTCCGGAACATATTTGTTACCAAAAAATAAAAAATTAGCTTTTACCATATCTTCAATCGGTTGGATTTCACTTTTTTATCTTTTTGATGTAAAGTTAGCATTTACATTTTTACCAATCTTGTTATTTATATTATTGATATACTCATTAATAAAACAACACTCTGCACAAGAAAAAAATTGGAATATAATCATTTTGGCAACTTCTGTACTGGCAATCTGCGCAAAAGTTTTTTGGGCAATACTTTTGGGCAGTTATGGAAATTATTATGTTTCAATTGCATTAGTTGCAGTATTTGCAATACTTTTTAATTATTTGCCTAAAAAATTGGAAAATACAACAACAATTATTGTAATTTTTATAAGTTTGCTAACATTTTTAACAAATTCTATGACAAAATCATCGAACAATTACAAAATTTCAACACCAAAAGGCGCAATATATACAAATAAAGCTTATGCAGAAAGTTCAAACCTATTAATTGAATTTTTAAACAAACAAACTACAAAAAATGATAAAGTAGTTATTTTTCCTGAAGGAATGATTATAAACTTTCTCGCAGATAGAAAATCAGATAATTTTTATAATTCTCTTTTACCACTATATATTGAGACTTTTGGAGAAAACAAAATTATTGAACATTTTCAAAAAAACAAACCTGAATACATAATTTTCAACAATCTTGATATGAAAGATTATTATTTTAAATACATTTGTCAAGACTACGCTTTTGGTTTTTGTGAATTTATACAAAACAATTGCAGTTTAGAATACACTATTGATACAGGATTTAGGTATTTAATATTCAAACGAAAATAATTTTTATGCTAAAATATAGAAAAAAATGGAGAAAATATGGAAAAATATTATTTAACAACAGCAATTGACTACGTAAACGGAGCTCCACACATCGGACACGCTTACGAAAAAATATTATCTGATATTATTACAAGACACTACACTCAACGTTGTGATGACGTTTATATGCTTACAGGAACAGATGAACACGGTATTAAAATTCAAAAAACTGCAGCAGCTAAAGGAATTTCGCCAAAACAACTTTGCGATGAAAATTCTCAAAAATTCAAAGATGCTTGGAAAGCCTTAGATATAAACTATTCACAGTTTATTAGAACAACAGATGAAGAACACAAAAAAATTGTTCAACACATATTTGAAAAACTTTTGGAAAAAGGAGATATTTACAAAAATTCTTATGAAGGACTTTATTGTACAGGCTGTGAATGTTTTTTAAATCCAAAAGATTTAACAGAAGATGGACTTTGTCCTGACCACCTAAAAAAACCGGAAGTTGTTAAAGAGGAAAATTATTTCTTTAAACTAACAAAATACAAAGATGCAATTATTAAATACATAAAAGATCATCCTGATTTTATTTTACCTGAATTTAGAGCAAACGAGGTTTTAAACCAATTAGAAGATATTCAAGATATTTCAGTATCCCGTGCAAAATCAAATGTTCAATGGGGTATTGATGTATTATCTGATTCGGAACAATCTATTTATGTATGGATTGATGCACTTTCAAATTATATCACCGCATTAGGCTATGATACAGAAACTCAATCCGAGAAATTCAAAAAATATTGGCCTTGTGATGTTCATGTTATAGGAAAAGATATTCTTAAATTCCACAGTATTTACTGGCCTGCTTTTTTGATGGCACTTGATTTGCCGTTACCAAAACATATTTTTGCTCACGGTTGGATTACAATTGACGAATCTAAAATGTCAAAATCATTAGGAAACGTAATCTCTCCTACATCTGTTTTAGAAACTTTTAATTTGGAATATCCTGATGCATTCAGATATTATATGGCTTCATCAGCTCCTTGCGGACGTGACGGAAATTATTCCGATGACGATTTTAAAGAAAAAGTTAATGCACATCTTGCAAACAGTATGGGTAATCTTTTAAACAGAACTTTATCTATGCTTGTAAAATACTTTGATGGAGAAGTTAAATCAGAATTTAAATCAGAAAATCCTTTAGCTAAAAAAGCATTAGGAACAGTTCAAATTGTAAAAAATCATTTTGATAATTTTGAAATTTCAGAAGCAGCTTTGGCAATAAACTCATTAGTTGATATGACTAACAAATATGTTCAAGATAACGCTCCTTGGACACTTGCAAAAGAAGAAAAAATGACAGAATGCGGACAAGTATTGGTCAATGTTCTTGATATTATGTGCATAATAGCAGCGTTAATTTATCCATATTGCCCAAATATTGCTTCTGACATGGCAAAAC
>CAKUQA010000183.1 GCA_934675225.1 uncultured Candidatus Melainabacteria bacterium
GTTTATGGTCGATTTTGTAGAATTGACGACGTTCCAAAGATTTTTTCATGAAGTTGACACGTTTTTGCAATTCATGTGCAATATCTTTTTCATCTTTATCAAAATCTGTAATTGGTTGTCCAAATTGAATAACAATTTCATTAAACAATTTTGGCAATTTACGAGTTCTACCCCATGATTCAAAACCACCTTTTATCGCAAACGGAATAATCGGAGAATTTGTTGCTTTTGCCATTAAACCTACGCCTCGGTTAAATTTACAAAGCTCACCGTCAGGAGTAAATTTACCTTCCGGAAATATAATCACCGCTTCGCCTGAGTTTAATTTTTGGTTTGCCGCATCTATCGCTTCTAAACCTCTACCAAATTTTAAAGGTAAAACATTATAATACTTTAATAAATGTCTTATAATAGGAACTTTAAACGCCGCAGGGCCTGTTACAAACCATAATTGACGATTTGTCGCCATTTGGACAATAAACGGATCAAGATGTCCTGTATGGTTACCTGCTAATATACATTTACCCTTGCGAGGAATATTTTCAGCTCCTTCAATTCTATACCTAAATAAAAGTAAGAAAATATGTCCCAAAGTAGCCTTGAGCAAGAAATATCTGAAAGATTTGTCAAATACAAGAATTAAAGCCGCCAAAACAAATGAGATAACTGCAATTCCCCTAAATACATTTAACGGATTGATAAATCCTACAATATGTGCAACAATTGCTGTTCCGATTAAAAAGCTCAAGGTGCTTGCTGTTAAATTTAAACCAAAAATTTTACCACGAACTCTGTCAGGAGTGATTTTCTGCAAAATAGTATCTAACATTACAATTACAACCGCATCTGCCATTCCAATAGGGATAAGCCACATCCAAGCACTTTCCATTGTTTTACAAAGAGGAGCTGTAATAAGAGCTAAACATAATACGCTAAAACCACTTGCAAATAAGTGCGGGATTCTCATTATTCTTGCAAAATAAATAGTCGCTCCCATACCTGCAACTATACCGATCCCCAAAAGAGTTCTTAAATAAGTTAAATCGAAAAAACTTAACCCATAGTAATCTGTTATCAAGGCATTTAAACCGTTTGAAAACACTGCAACGATAAATTGCAGACAAATAGTTAAACCAACCAAGTATAATGCTTTTTTATGTTTTTTCAAGTAGTCCAACGCAACAATCATATCGTTTGTTTTTTCTTTTTTTACAAAATAATTTTGCGGGATTAGGAATTTAATAAATGAGGTCAATATTGAAGCAATTAAATACATAGTGGCAACAACTAAAAAAGCCTGAAGGTTTCCAAAAGTTATCAAATAATTTGCCGCAAAAGCTCCAAATAATAATGCAATTGCACCAATTGAAGATGTTAGTGCGTTTGCGAATTTTAACTGTTCACTTTTAACAACATTTGTAACGGCTGACATTTTTGCAGGATAGAAAAATGCTGCCCCTGTTCCCAACACAAATGCAAAAATATAAATTAAATTTTGGGATAATTGAGGGGTAAAAATTATCGTGCCGACTGTTATTGCTCTGAATAAACAACTTAAAGAAAGAATAGCTTTTCTTGAGAATCGGTCGCAAAGGGCACCGGAAAACGGACTTAATAAAAATTGTGGCAACAGAAAAACAAAAAACATTACCGCAATTGATTTACCTGCACTCCCGGACATCTGCAACAGAGTTGCCACAAGCAAAAACTGCACAATTGCATCCGCAAAATGCGAAAATACCTGACCTAAAAACAATTTATCAAATTCTAAATTTGCTAATGGTCCAAACTTTTTCTTAATCCCGTCCATTCTCTCTCCCTCATTACTCTTGTACTTTCTAATTTTATATTATATGTACTAAATAAACAATCTTTTATTGTATCTTAATAAAAAAGGAGATTTATATGAACAATATTTAATTTACAAGGACTTGATGCTGATGGTAATGAAAAAGAATATTCTTTAAGTGATTTTAAAGGACAAAAAATTATCTTATATTTTTATCCAAAAGATAATACATCCTGTTGCACTCAGGAAGCCTGCGATTTTAGAGATAACATAAACCGTTTAACGAGCTATAGTTCAACAATCGGGCAATATATGTATTATGAACTAAAACTATATTTAGAACGACACCGAATTTTATATCAATTAGAGGAATTAAAAGACAAAATTTATAAAATAAAACAAAAAATTGAAATTAATAGAGATTTAAGATTAGATACTCGTGAATTAACTAAAATGCTAAGTATATTTATTATATGAGGCTCATTTTTATTATTATAATTCTTTTTGTGAAGAATTGGATTCAGCTATACAATAACTGTATTAAAATTTTCAGGATCAAGATTTTGCACTTCTGTCAATATTTCAATAAGTTCTTCTAATGTAGTCATATAAAAATCCTTTCAAGTTTTGTCTTTATATACATCACTCAAAAGAATTTAATATCAAGCGAAAAAATAATCTTTACATCATTTTTGATTATTCATGACGTTTTTCGTAGTCTTGAATAATATCATAAAAAGCTCGTTTGAAACTTGATGCTGTTGTTGCAAACCAGTCAAACATTTGTTCCCAATTTGCTTTAATATTAAAATCAAGGTTTTTATTAATTCCAATTATTGAGGCTTTTTTATTTTCTAAAAGAGACCATTCGATATCTTTGCCAAGTAAATTTTCAATATATTCTTTATGAGCTAAAAGATATGAATATAAATCCTTATTTTCATCTTTATCCCTGCCACCAATATATAAATTACAACTTATCGATTTTTTCTTCGAGTTTAACCATAAAGAAATGTGTGCCCTTGACGTCCCTATTGCTATATCATACCAATGATGTGGAAGAGCTTTTCGCAAATTAAAGTCAACTTTTTCTTGCTTACAATAGGTATTAAAATCATCCCAAAATTCACCCTGTTTAGTTTTTAATTCTGTTGTTTCACCTGCACCATATGTTTCTTTAACCATTTTAGTCCAATCATTTGGTTGGCAGACAATTTGAAATTTTGGAGCTAATGCAGAATCATCTATTTGCCACAATTCCATTTCAATCAAAAAGAAATTTAACTCAGTGTCAGTATGTTCATTTAACCAATCAATTGCTTGTCGATGTTCATTTCTAGCCTTTTTTACAATCCAAACGATATAGTTTGCATCTTTACCAGATGCGTAGGTTATAATTTTACCAAGATGATCATGATTTGTTTTTTCAAGCTGATTTTCTATAATAATTTTTTTGCCAGAAGTTTCATCTATTGCAAAAATATCAACATTAAAATCGCCGACATTGTCTTCAACTTGTACAGTTGCAATATCCAGTCCAATAGCTTCGCTTAATAATGCCATATTAATGGGTTCAGCCAACCAACGGGTAAAATCCAGAGCTTCGTGTTTCCAAACAGTACGTAAATCTTCAACTTTGGTTAACTTTCCTAATATAATAGACATTTTTATCTCCTTTTTCTTAATTGTAGCGAATGATAATAATTGTGTCAATGGAGTTGATTTTATTGACAACAAGAGTGATTAATGTAAGTATGGACAATTTAAAATCTTTGACGACTAAAGAACTGCAAAATAAATGGCAGAAAATATTTAAAACTCCTGCTCCAAAAGGTTATACCAAATCATATCTGATTAAAGAACTTGATTGGTACTATCAATATAATAAACTACCAAGTAAGTTACAAAATCAGATAAACTGCCTTGTCGAAAATTATGAAAAGACAAAAACGGTTAACGTCAAAAAAATAAAAAAGTTTAATGTGGCAATCGGAACCAAATTTATTCGAGAGTTCAAAGGTGAAAAATATGAAGTTATAGCAGTTGATGGAGGTTTTAATTTTCACGGGAATTTATACAAAACTCTTTCTGCTGTTGCGAATGTAATAACTGGTACACATTGGAATGGCAAAAAATTCTTTGGAGTATATAAATGATGAAACCGGTCAGATGTGCTATATACACTCGAAAATCCTCTGAAGAAGGTCTTGCTCAGGACTTCAATTCAATTGATGCTCAGCGTGAAGCTTGCGAGGCT
>CAKUQA010000184.1 GCA_934675225.1 uncultured Candidatus Melainabacteria bacterium
AATAAACTAATCCTCTTTATGAGAATTAGTTTATTACAAATAAAAGTTTATTGCAAAGAATTAAACTTGTGTTGCTGCTTGACCGGAACCTTTACCATTTAAAAGTCCGCCAATATTTCCCAAATCAGGAAGATACGCAACTTGCATAGGTCTGCCAGATAACTGCCCGATAAGTTCATCTTGAAATTTTTTTGTTTTTTTCAAGCCAATAGGTTCTACCGGAGTTTGATTATACCCAACTTGTTCTGTCTTGCCGATTTCTAAACCCATAATTATCTCCTTAGAATTTTATACTATCTCTTATATATATACTAAGGATATAATTTCCACAAAATTGCCAAAAAATCACAAACTTGTTACAAAAGTTAATCTTTTTAAGGTTATTTTAAAAATTCTTTTTCTAAAGCTATAGCAGTTTTGGTTTTTGCAAGTCCACCTTGAGAGCTTTCTTTTAATAATGGAGACATTAATTGTCCTGTTTGTTCCATAGCATCTACAACTTCATCAATTGGAATTACTGAAGTTATATCAGCTAATGCTAAATCAGAAGCAGTTACTGCATGTATTGCCAAAAATGGATTTCTTTTTACACATGGTATTTCTACCAAACCGCATACTGGGTCGCATGTTAATCCCAAAATGTTTTTAAGTGCTAACGCTACGGAATTTATTATTTGTTTAATGTTTCCACCACGCATTTGTGTTAATGCTGCTGCTGCCATAGCTGATGCAACGCCACATTCTGCTTGACACCCCCCAACAGCCCCTGCAAGAGCCATTTTATTTGAAACTAATCTGCCAACTTCTCCGGCGGTAATTAATGCGTTTATTTGGTCGCCTTCTTTTATGTTGTTATCTTCTGCGTATGCTATAAGAACTGCCGGAACAATTCCGCATGAGCCTGCAGTCGGGCAGGCAACTATTGTTCCCATTCTTAGGTTTTGTTCGCTTGTAGCTAATGCATAAATCATCATTTTTCGTGCTGTGTCGCCTAGTAATGAACCGGCTTTTGAGTTTTGTAATTTATTACAATCATCCCCGCTCATTCCACTCGGAGATTTTTCTGTTGATTTTAATCCTGCTTGTATAGCTTCTTTCATCGCATCAAGGCTTTTCTTGGCTTGTAATCTGACTTTGTATTCAGAGTTTTCGCCTTGTGAAGCTTCATAATCTAATGCTGTTTCGTAAATTGTTTTATTATCTTCTTGGCAAGCATTATAAAGTTGTTTAAATGTTGTTATAACGTGGTTCATATTATTAATTTTCCAATTTTTCAATATATCTAACTAAATACATATCTTTAAGTTCACCTACTGCTTTAGTACAGTGTTTAGAAAGTTCCCCATCAATACAAATAAACATAGATGCATCTTTCCCTTTTCCGCTTCTATCACAATGCAGTGAGGCTATATTTACATTATCTTCTTGAATAAGTTTTGTTACTGCAGAAATTACTCCTGGTAAATCCTCGTAAACTAACAGGAGTGTGTTATATTTTCCGTTAAGTTTTACGGAAAAGTTATTGATGTTTGTTATTTCTATTTCTCCGGCACCAACAGAATCTCCGGAAATTGACATATTTAAATCTCCTTCAAATATAAAATCCACAGCATTTGGATGCCTATTAAAGTCTTGTAAAAATTCAAAATTATAAACAATTGATTTTGCTTCCGGAGTATCAAAAACTGTCTTAATTCTTTCATCAGCAACAGAAAAACCTAGAATTCCGGCAAGTAAACCTTTGTCAGTTCCATGTCCTTTACCTGTTAATGCGTAAGAATTATATAGTTTAAAAGTGATTTTTTCAGGTTTTGTTTTATAAATATTTCTTGCTAAAAGTCCTAATCTCACCGCACCCGCAGTATGCGAACTTGAAGGCCCTGCCATTATTGGTGAAATTATGTCTATAATTGATGACTGATGCATGCAACTCTCCTTTTTACAAAATTATAACATCTCATTAACTATTGTAAATAATTTGTAAATTTATAACAATAAATTGTAATTTTGTGTTTTTATATATATGTTGTGTAGGGAATTTAGTGTAGCAAAGGAGTAATATGTTTAGTCCTGAATTCATGAAGTTTTTAATTAATTATCAAAAATCTGAGTTTACCCCTCAGAATACCAAAAAGGAAATTCGTTTTAAAAATAATAAATCAGGTAAATTAGCTGAAATTTATGCTGTTATTACAAAATAATTGCTATTTATTATTTTGAATTTGTTATTTATAACTTAAAAGTTTTACTATTTAAGTAAAAAAAACGCCATTTCTTTTAAAAATGGCGTTGGAATTCTTTGAATAATTCCTCGTAATAGTGTGAAGTGTAGTGTGCAATAAAACGTTTTTCTTGATTCCTCGTTTTATGCTTTTCCTCGTGTCATATATATAAACAATTTTTGTTATATATAATTGCTATATTGAGTTGATATTTATTATATTTTGTAACAAAACTTAATATTTTGTTTTTGTTATGGGGTTAATATTAAGTCAGTTGTCGGGTTTTACAATCAAGTTTTTTTCTATTATATTTTATTTTATAGAGAGATTTTAAGGAGATTTTGATGAAAATATTGGTATCGAATGATGATGGGATTGCTGCTAACGGAATAAGATGTTTGACAGAAACTTTGGCGCAAGAACACGAAGTTTATGTAATTGCTCCGGATAGAGAAAGAAGTGCAGCCGGACATTCTTTGACTTTGCATACACCTTTGAGAGTGGAAGAAGTTGAGGCTTATCATGGTGTAAAAAGAGCTTGGGTAACAACAGGAACCCCGGGAGATTGTGTTAAAATCGGAATTAATGCTATTTTAAGTAAAGAAGAACAACCTGATGTTGTGATTTCCGGAATTAACCATGGACCAAATTTAGGGGCAGATATTTTGTATTCAGGAACAGTGAGTTGTGCTATGGAAGGTGCTATGTTGGGAGTTCCAAGTATTGCAATTTCTTTAGCATCTATGAGATATGAATATGAAAAATTTAAATATGCTGCAAAATTTGCAAATTTATTGTTGCCAAAACTGAAAGAATTTACTTTCCCTAAAAAAAGTCTGTTAAATGTGAATATTCCGGCACTTGATGAAGAAGATATTGCAGGTGTTGCAATTACGGAACTCGGGCGTAGAATGTTTACAGATAATTATGAAAAACGTGTAGATCCAAGAGGTAAAGTATACTATTGGATGGCAGGAGAAATGATAAATGAACCTGTTGGTTCAAATACTGATATTGCTGCAGTAAGAAATAATAAAATATCCATTACTCCTGTTACTTATGAAATGACAAAAGAGGACGTTATGGCTAATCTTGCAGGAATTTTATGCAAAGAAAATGTTTGTAACTGGTTTGAATAAATATATTTTTTATTTATGAGTTACTTATAGATTGAAAATATCTATTCAATAATAATTCTTGCAGGGTAGTTATTTCTCAATAATTCGTTTGCTATACTTTGTGCTTTTTCTCTTGTAGCATAAGAACCTACTTGGATTGTGTAGGCTCCACCAATATTTCTTACATAAGGTGAAATATTTAATCCTGATTCAGCGATTATTCCTTTCGCAACTTCAGCTTGATCTTTTGTTGCATAATACCCAACAACAACTTTAGCTGATGCAGATTGAGTTTGTGTAGTTTGTTTTGGAGCTGGTGATGAAGTTACTACAGGTTTTGGGTTTGCACTTTTGTCAGGAAGTGTTACAGCTTCTGACTGAGTGGCTATATTGTCATCATCAGATTGTTTTTTATGATCAGGTAAAACAACTTTTTCATCCAATTCAGTTGCAAAAGTATCGTCTTGAGCTTTTTTGCCTTCATCCTCTTGTTGCAATAATTTTAGTCTGTCATCCACAGATGATTTATCTGTGACTTCTTCTGCAGAAGTTGCATTTTCGTCGTCTCCGATAGAAACATCTATTTCAGGAGAAAGTTGTTTAGCAATTCCTAAAAATAACAGCAACAATATAAAAAATGCTGATACAAAAATTATAATACCTTCGTTAGGTTTTTTAGTAACTTTTTTTTGATATTCTTTATAAC
>CAKUQA010000185.1 GCA_934675225.1 uncultured Candidatus Melainabacteria bacterium
AACTTACACCGGAAGAAATCCTATATGGTTTGGAAATAAAATGGAGTGATAATAAAGTTTTTTCTGACGGAAAATTTTTATTTTCAAATAATAAAATAAGTGTACTTGCCAGAAATGGAATAAAAAATTCATCATGGATGCAAAAAGAAGGGCATGACATTAAATTAATAAACCTTGCAGGCTTGGGTGATGGTAATAAAACTAAAGAAACAGGTAAATTTATTGATTGGCTTAGACAACTTTTAATATTGCCTACAGGAAATTTAGAAAATGGTATATTTAATACAACAATTTATCTTATTCCATTCCATCCGAGAGAATTTGGGTGTGCATATTTGCCAAAGAGTTCTGAAATAAGTGAAAAATTGTATGATGAAAATATTGAAAAAATTACAGGCATGAATGCAAAAGAACAAGTTCAGACTTTTATTACACTTGCACAACTTGCTGGTCATCCAGTAATTTATGATATCTTACCTCAAACAGGAAGATTTTCTAAAGCTGTTTTAGCAAATCCTGAAATTGCCAGATGGTTTGATATTGCATTTTTAAATAAAGAATTGGAAGCAAGTATAGAGCGGATTGCTAAAAACATGCCGGAATCGTTCGAGGAAGAAGATATAGAACTTGTTAAAAATATTTATAAAGATTCTCAAAATGGTTCTACAGGTGATTTAAGTTCTCATTTTAAAAATATATATGATACTTTTGATAGTCTGATGACAGAAGCAAAGAAAAAACTTTCTAATGTTATGTTGCAGAAAGCTAATCAACAAAAGTTGCAAAAAAGAGCTAGAGAAATTGTTGCAAAGGTGCATGATTTTAAAGCAAATCAAAAACTTACAGAAGACGATATAACAAAGCAAATAGATGCAATTCAAGCATTAATGAATGAAGGCCTATGGCCGGCTCCGGGAGGAGCGTGGTGCTCTGCAGGAGTTCCGGTTTATGATAAAATGAGCGAATGTGGTGGTTATCCGACTTTTAAACATTATGATTACAAAGGAGAAGATGTTACTGTTTTCGCTAATTTAGATTGCCAAACTCCTTATTATTTCTGCTTTTTAGAAAATGGAACTTTAAATAAACCTGTAATTGATGCTTTTATTAATTATATGGTGAAATTGCAAGCAGATTATAATTTTGACGGTTTTAGAGTTGACCATATTGACCATATTGTAGACAAAGTTTCAGAAAATAATGGTAGACCAATCAGTTATAGAGCTCCAAGAGTAGTACTTGGAAAACTTAACAGAACAATGAAAAGCAAAATCCCATATTTTGGAACGCTTGCTGAATACATGTTATGGGACGATTTTTTGAAAGAATACCATAAAGACATGAGTTTTGACCTTTTGTGGGGAAATGATATTGTTTCTCAATCCGAAAAAACGCCGGAAAAAATAATGGAAGATAATCAACATCTTGCAAATTATAATGTTAATTATAAAAGAGGGGAAAAACTATCTATATTGAAAACTTATAATAATCAAGACGGTGAATTCAGATGCATAGACCAATACCCAGGACAATTAAGTGAAACAGGTGCATTATATAAATGGTTTAAGTATAAATTTCTTCCTGGAGGAAAATTTGCTCAAAGACCTATGTTATATGTTGATGGTGATGAAAGTTTTACTAAACGCGGAATAGAAATGGTTATTGGAGACGAAATTTCAATGCCGAGGGAAAATCATTATGAGTTTTATAAAAAATTCAACGCTATTGATAAATTTGTAAAAGATAATTCAATAATCAATAATGGCGAAGCCCAAATCATTGTTCAGGATGAAGATGGATTTGCTGCATGGATAATTTCTAAAGTGCCTGAAAAAACAGCTTATTTGGTAGTTTCTAATTACAAATATACAACTGAAAGAGTTACAATGTTTGATGAGAAAAATAAAAGTTATTCAGAAATAATGCATGGAAATTCGATTTTTGATAAAACTATCAATTTGCCTACAGATTATACTATTATCAAAGAGTATTATATTGATAATGATAAGTTTGTGTCAGTAAACTTTGATACAGAAACATCAACTCTCCACTTTGATAAGCTTGATGCAAGTGAATTTAGGGTGTATGAATTAAAAAGAGCATAGTTTTTATGATAAAACAACTAAGAATTAAAAATTATATATTAATTGATGAATTGACTGCCAATTTTGATTTTGGCTTAAATGTAATTACCGGTGAGACCGGTGCGGGTAAGAGTATACTTATAAATGCGATAGATATTGCTTTTGCGCAAAGGGTATCAAAAGATGTAATTAAGCATGATAAAGAAAAAGCAGTAATTGAGCTTGTGATAGAAAATACGAAGCATGATTTGAGACAATTGTTTGAGGAAAATGGTGTCGATGATAATGGTACTGAAATCGTTTTAACTAAAGAAATTTCTCAAAATGGAGTACGGTCAAGAGTTAATGGGACTCTTGTAAATCAAGAATTTATTAAACATTTGAAAACCTGTTTTTTAGATATTCATTCTCAACATCAGACTTATACATTTATGCAGCCAAAATGTCATATTTCTCTTTTGGACAACTATGCACGAGAGTCTTATGGTGAAAAACTCGAAAATTTCAGAAATGAATTTAAGGTTTATCAACAAATGAAAGTTCAATTAGAAAACTTAAAAGTAGCTTCAGATGTTACTGAAAATCAAATTGAATTTTTAAAATTCCAAATAAATGAAATTGCATCTGCTGAAATAAAAAATGAAACGGAAGATAATGAATTAAACGAAGAATTGGACGTCCTTGAAAATGCAGAAAAATTAAAAGAATTAACAGGAGCTTCTTACTGGGCAATAAATGGTGATGACGGTTCAATAATGGAAGCTTTAGGTAAAATTAAACAAAATGTAGCTAAAGCGGCATCATTAGATAAAAATTTAGAAGAAACAGAAAGTAATTTAATTGATGCTATTGAACGTTTACGCGATACAGGTTCTGAGTTGCGTGAATATAGTCAAAATTTAGAAAATGATACCGAAAGATTGAATGAAATTCAAGAACGTTTGTTTGTTTTGGACAAATTGAAACGCAAGTATGGTGGAACTTTGGAAGCTGTGTTGAAAACTTTTGATAATTTATCAAAAGAGTTGAATGCAATAGAATTTTCAACACAGAATGAGGAAGAATTGGAAGCCAAAATTATAGAAACAGAAAAATTATTGTATAGTAAAGCGCAAGAAATTAGTGAGTTAAGGAAAAGTTTTGCTCAAGTTTTATCTGTATTAATTCAAGAAAAGTTAGAAAAATTGGAATTGCCAAAAGCACGATTTGAAATTTCTATTCAAAATAAAGAACTTTGTGCCGATGGTATAGATAATGTTGAGTTTTTAATTTCTACTAATGTTTCAGAAGATTTAAAACCTCTTGCCAAGGTTGCATCTGGAGGTGAAATTTCTCGTGTAATGTTAGCTATAAAATCTATTTTTGCGCAAAGTGATGATATTAATACTGTTATTTTTGATGAAATTGATACTGGAATTTCCGGCAAAGCTTCGCAAAGTGTTGCTGATGAGATAGTCGAATTGGCAAAATATCATCAAGTTATTTTGATTACTCACCAACCGATTATTGCTTCCAAAGCGGATAAACATTTTTACGTAAGAAAATCTCAAAATGATGAAACAAAAGTTGAAGTATATGTTTTGACTGGTGAAAATAGAATTAAGGCCCTAGCAGAGCTTGCAGGTGGCGAAATAAATGAGCAATCTATTGAGTTTGCAAAATCGTTGATAGGGTAAATTTTAAATAAAGTAATGTTTTTAAGAGATTCTTCGCTCTGTTTCAGAATGACGACAAAAATTTACTCTCGCCCCCATGTGGAGAGCGGATTTGTGGACGGACGGAGTGTAACGAGTCCGGATAGCGAGCAGATGGAGCAAACTGTAACTATGTTACTTTTGCGGAACTCTGTGAGCGTGGCGCAAATACAAGACAGAGAGTAGGCGTTTGAGCAAAGCGAATTACGCATACGAGAGAGGGGGGAGAACTTGATTCAGAGTCTATCAATTAGTTC
>CAKUQA010000186.1 GCA_934675225.1 uncultured Candidatus Melainabacteria bacterium
CCTTGCTTTATCAAACCGAAGGATGGGAGCAGTTCCATCAACGCATTTAAGGTGGAAGACGAAGAAGAACTGGAAATCTATGCTGAGCAAGTTGATGATTATATCATTCAGCCCTTTGTCGAAGGTAGAGAGTTCACAATAGATATCTTCTGTGATTTTGATGGCAATCCGGTTTTTATCACACCAAGAGAAAGAGTACAGGTCAGAGCAGGGGAAGTGTTGAAGACACATATCCACATGGATAAAACCATGATTGAGGAGTCAAAGAAACTGTGTGAATCCTTTAAACCATATGGGCCATTGACTGTCCAACTGATTCAGGACAAAAACACTGGAGATAACTATTACATTGAAATTAATCCTCGCTACGGCGGTGGAGCACCGCTCAGCATGAAAGCTGGAGCGAGAAGTGCTGAAGCATTATTAACTTTGCTTTCTGGTGGTGTTGTTGAATACCAGGAGAACAGTTGCAATGGTGCTATCTATAGCCGCTTCGATCAGAGTGTGTGTATTTCTGAGGGTGACGATACCCAGCCAATAAAAGGAGTAATATTCGACTTAGATGATACTCTCTATAGCGAAAAGCAGTATGTCAGAAGCGGTTATAAGAAGATTGGCGAGTATCTTAGAAGGGAAGATGCAGCTGAAAAGCTGTGGAGATATTTTGAAGATGGAAGAAAAGCCATCGATGCGTACCTATCTGAGATAGGTGAAGAAGAGAAGAAGGCAGAATGCCTGAAGATTTATAGAGAGCAGATGCCTGAGATTTCGCTGTATGAAGGAGTGTCTGAGATGATTGAAAACTTGAAAATCAAAGGAATAAAGGTTGGAATCATCACAGACGGAAGACCTGAAGGGCAGAGAAATAAGATTAAGGCACTGGGGTTGGAAAGTCTGATAGATGATATCATCATTACAGATGAACTTGGTGGAACTCAGTTTAGAAAGCCAAATGATATCTCATTCCGTATAATGCAGAACCGTTGGAGATTACCTTTTGAGCAGATTATGTATGTGGGGGACAATCCAAACAAGGATTTCCAGGCACCTAAGCAACTTGGTATGAGATGGGTATATTTTGCTAATGAGGATGGATTGTATAGTAGTGAAGAAATAAATGATCAATTACAAGTAGCAGATTTAAATAAGCTATTGAATAAAATATTGGGTTAAAAGTTACATATCCTGATTGTTGGAGGCAAGGATAAATGACAAAGGAAAGATTGCTTCAGTCTATTAAACTACATTGGCTGAAAGGTCAGAAACGTAATTATTATATGAAAAAGGTATTTGGTGGTTTTGGTGAAAATATTTCGTATTTTCCAACAATAATGCCATTATATCCAGAACTCATTAAATTCCATAACAACATAGTCGTTGCGAGTGGCGTTTCATTTTGCACTCACGATGCAATACATAAGGTTCTGAATGTGTGTGGGGGGGGGGAAAACGGAACATTTAAAGAATGTGTTGGATGTATTGAAATTATGGATAATGTTTTCATTGGAACGCAAACAACAATTTTATTTGATGTTCGCATAGGCTCCAATGTAATTATTGGAGCGAATTCTTTAGTAAATAAAGACCTAGAGGGTGGATATGTGTATGCAGGTAATCCAGTGAGAAAGATATGTTCTTTTGATGAGTTTGTGAATAAGAGAATTAACAGTGAATATTCTTTTGTAGAGGCATCGCAGCATATATCGAAAAATGAAACACATGTGGCTTGGAGTGATTTCAACCGCAATCGTACTAGGAGAGAGGAAAGTTAATGTCGCAAATAAGAATAGCATATTTGTTAGTGGCACATAAATGTCCAGAACAGGTGAATTTGTTTATTAATCAGTTGCTTAATTATGGTGATTGTGATGTGTATGTCCATGTTGATAAAAAGAATATTCAATTATTAGAATCTATTATTAAATCACCTAGAGTTTTTCTTTGTAGTATATACGATGTGCGTTGGGGGAGCTTTGAAATAGTTAAAGCAGCGTTGGAATTAATGAGAATGGTAAAAGAATCTGGAAGAACATATACGCATGTGTATTTTGGATCGGGACAGGATTTGCTAGTGAAAAAAGGTTTGTATGAGTATCTGGCAGAAAATGACAATAAAATATTTTTACATATAGTAGGTGAAATTACTGATTCAAAGAGGGCTTCTTCACGATATAGAATTTGTTGGCCACATAAACTCATGATACGAGATGATTTGCATCTATATCGTTTTATCCGGATTATTATGCAGATTCTTTGCAGTTTGGGAGTGGTAATCAATAAGAATAAAAAACAGCTAAAAAAACCGGTTAGGTTTTATGAGGGGCGAACATGGTTCATAGCGCCAATTAGTGTATTAAGGTATATTCTTGAATATATTGATAAAAATCCAGATTTCGTAGATTTCTGGGAAGATAGTTTGGCATCAGATTTGATGTTTTTTCAAACAATCATTATGAATTCGTCATTTGCTGACAAAGTAGCAGATGAATTGATGTTTGTAAACTTTGGAAAAACATTTGCAACTATGAATCATCCATTAAATATTACACAAGAAATGGACGAAGAAATCGAAAAAGGAATATTTTATTGTGCACGTAAATTTGAATTAAGCGAAGATCGTAGTGCAATAGACTATTTCCTTCAAAAAACAAAGTAGAGGAACGCAAAGATAATGGGACGTACAATGTCAAAAGCGAAATTAGCATTATGGTTGTTTATATTATCAACACTCTTTTCTGGAGTAGTATGGGAAGCTGTCGGATGGATTTCACTTATATATTGTTGTAAATTAGCCAAAAGTAATCGATTTACAACGATAAAAAAAGAGAGTGTACCAGAAATACTATTGTTACTTCTCGTGTTTGGATATGTTATTATGCAGTGCTTTTTACTGCAGTTAAATACTGCAAACATTATTCGACTGTTTGGAATAACAAAAACGCTATTTGCATTGCCTATTATAATACTCCTGTTAAAAGACTTTATTTATGATAAAGATATTATTTTAGAAATTTTACCATTACTGCTTGTGATTGACTGGATAACAATAATATCACTGATTACTAATAATGAGTCACTAAATATTTTAGGCGGGTCACGGAATTATTTAGGTGCTATTAATGTAATTCTTTTTCCGTATATTTTTAAGTTTTTTCCGGCAAAGTTATATAAAAGATATAGGAATTGCTTCTTTGTTACGTTAATGCTGTTGACGATTTTTTCTGGGTCTAGAACATTAATGTTAACAACAGCGATTTCTTTTGGGGCTACAGTAATTTTAGAAAAAGATTTGAATAAAAAATTACGATATTTTTTATTTGTTATGTTGGTTGTGCTTATTGGCCTTTTTACTATAAACAGTGTTGCATCAGAATCTTTAGTTGCCAGAGGCTTAAGTGTGTTTTCAAATTTAAGTGATGCGTCTAGAAGTGGATTAACAATGTTTGCACAGCGTCAATATGAGAGCTATTCAAATATAGAAAAATTAATTGGGAATGGAGATACAGTTGTATTAAGCCAAATGAAACCCGTTCACAATGTATTTTACGAAGTATTACTTTGCTATGGGAAAATAGGATTCGTATTTTATATTGCGTATGTTGTAATTGGAGTTTTGTTTATTTTCAAATGCAAAAGTGTAAATAGGGCATATTTAGTAATGATTGTTTTTTTAACGTTACTTATAGGGTGGGTACAACCATTTCTGACATCAGGATATCTTTTTCAGTCGATAGTTTCATTTACAATGATTCGATTGTATTATTCTGATACACCAGAAAATATAGTTAATCAATGGAAGATGGAGATATAAAATTGAAGAACATAATTTTTGTGGCATTAACGACATACCAACTTTACGTTACAGATACGTATTCGAAGTATATAAAAGAGCATTATCAGGATAGAAAAGTTTATATAATATGTGTCGGGTTAGAAATAGACAATTACACTCCATCATATAATGTTAATCTCGTTAAAATACCGAATTTAAATACGAGTTTTTTCAGACGGATAATTCAAAGATTAGTATAT
>CAKUQA010000187.1 GCA_934675225.1 uncultured Candidatus Melainabacteria bacterium
ATGCTATTGCTGTAAATATTAGAAACGGAGAGCTGATAGATATTTCCGGCGGAGTTACTGACATAAAAAATAAGTGTCTTAATTATGTAAACGAATTAAATTTTGTGGATGATCCGTTAAGATTGCTTAGGATTTATCGTTTTCAGGCATTGTTTGGCTTTGAGCTTGCTCCGGAAGCTGTTAATGCTGTTTGTAAATATGCCAACTTAATTCATAAACCTGCTGTAGAAAGGATAAATCATGAAATAATGGCTCTGTTTTCAGGAAAGTATGCCGATAAAACTCTTGAAAATATGAATAAAACTTGGATTTTAGAAGAAATTTTTCCTTTTGTGACAGAATTAAAGCGTGTACCTCCAAATTCTCATCACCATTTAGATTTATTCCATCATTCTATTGAAACAGTGAAGCAGGTTCAAATTCTATATGATAATGCTTCAGATGATGTGAAAGAACATTTGGATAAAGTTGATTTTGGCGGTTTTTCTCGTCTTGCTCATTTAAAATTAGCAGCTTTTATGCATGATATTGGGAAATTTTCAACTTGGACAATTGAAGATGGAAAACATAGATTTATTAAACATGACGATGTTGGCGCTAAATTGGCTGTTAAATTTTTGAAAAAATTACATTTTTCAAATAAACAAATTGACTATATTTCAACAATGGTAAAATATCATATTTATCCTTCTCATGTAATGAATGCTCCACAAATTACTGAAAAAATAATGATGCGCTTTGTTCGAAAAATGGGAGATAATTCAATTGATGACATAATTTTGGCACAAGCAGACCGATTATCAGCCAGAGGTCCGGAAATTACGGATGAAATTGTTGAAAGAAATATTACTTATTTAGATATGTTATTAAAGTTTTATCTTGAAGCAAGAGAAACATTAAAGCCGCTTCCTAAATTATTATCAGGAAATGATGTTATGGCGTTGTTAAATATTAAACCTTCTAAAAAACTTGGTGAAATTATGGATGCTTTGCATGAAGCTCAGTTGTCAGGAGATGTTTTAACAAAAGAGCATGCTGTTGAATTTGTTAAAAAGCTTGTTTAGTATATAAAAAAGTTATATTATTTAATTTAATTAATGTAATCTTTACAATTATTTACAAAAAATTTTTTTGATTTTTTTTATAAAATTTGATGTATTTAATTATTTTTTATTGAGTTTTTTTCTAAATATTTAAATTTTTTGTTTAAAATATTGGTATTTTTAGTAAAAAAATCAAAAAGTCGTCTTAATATCTCTTTAACATTCCTGCCCAAGGTGGCAATTTTTTTTTTGTTCGACTTTTAATATTACTGTGTAATGGTATAATAGTTGTGTAGTTTTATAAACCAGACGTAATATGATAGATAAAATTAGTTTAGCAAGTGTAAATAATACCCCGAAAAGGGAAAATAATGCGCAAAAAAATAATCCGTCATTCAAAGGCGGTTTAGTTGATTTGCCTATTTTGCTTGTTCAACAATGTGAAAAACAACCTATGGTTAATGTTACAGTGTTGGATTTGTCAACTGCAATTGTTCCTCGTACTGTAATTGAGACTAAAGAATCTAACGGTTATGCCGGTTTTGAAGCATTTAGGCGTGAATCTTCAGGATTAATCGTTAACTGTTTAATTCCTGGATTTATTGTTGCCGGACTTGCTAAATTAATACAACGTCCTATTATGAGTGGATTTGGAAAATCAAATCTATCAACAACTTGGGCTAATGAAGATGCTATAAATAAAATTCACAATTTTTATATACCTCATTTTGAAGATAAAGCCTTAACTCAAAGAGAAAAAATCTATAACACATTTAGAGACGAACTTGGCAGCTTATCTGGTGTTGACGGAAAAGAAACTAAGAATTTTGCGGATATATTTGATATCAAGACCGATGCAAATGGTAAATTTGTTGGTAAGATAGGCAACAAAAAGATAGATAAAGCTGTTAATGAGTTAGTTGATGCTGTATTAACAGATAAGCATAGCTCTAAAAAGGTTAAGGAAGCTTATAGAGCAATTGTTGATGAAACTCATATTGCAGAAAATATTAAATTTAAATCAGATAAAGGTTTCTTCTCTAACAATCTTGAATCTGTATGTGACGGTACAGTTAAGATGTTACGTGGTGTAATAAAAGAAAATATTACAGATACAGATAGACTTGCAAAATACTTTAAGAAAGCAACTAAACTTGTTAATTGGAAAAGTATCGGTGGGCTTGGAATTATTATTCCTCTTGCAATTTCAATGCAGCCAATAAACAGATGGATTACTCATAAAACGTCCGGTCAAAAAGGTGCACCGATTTATAAAGATTTTGGAAAAGACAATGAACATAAAGAAATGACTCCAAAAGAAAAAGCAGAACTTCTTGCTCAAAAATTTGTGTCAATTGGTTCTATGATTGGAGTTTGTGGTTTGTCAATGTTTATGGATAGACCAATTTTGAAAAATATTTTCCAATTTAAAGGTATTTTCCCAACGATGGATCAAGCCAGAATTATTTCTACCGCTACATTTGCAAGTCGTATGGGAGCATCTGAAGATAAAAACGAACTTAGAGAAGCAACAGTTCGTGATATTGCAACTTTCTCGAGTTTTTATTTCTTAGGCGATTATGTTGCTAAAGGTATTGCAACTTTGTTAGAAAAGAAAAATCCTGGAACTCATTTGATTAACAGATTAAAAGAACCAAAAGAAGGTGCTAACCCAATACAGAAATTCTGGAATTGGGCAAAACATACTACATTAAAATCTTCAGATGAACTTGGAACTGTAAGAGATAAAAAACTAAGAACTATATGCCAAGCAGGCAATATTATATTCTCTTTATTGTCACTTGGTGTATTTATTCCATTATACACAAGGTCGAAAACAAATAAAAAACGTGCAGAAGAACTTGCGAAATTAAATGCGGAAAAGAATTCCGCAGTAGGTTCAAATGTTGCATCCGGCTCGAACAATTCGAGTCCGAAAGGCTCCTCCGGCGCCACCGGAACCGCGTCATCCTCAATGATGACTACATCAACGTCAACTTCGGATGATTTTTCAAAAGCCTTTTTGAAGGATAGTACAACATTTAAGTCATTTATTAATTCGTAAGGAGAAATATTTATTATGAAAATACAACAAATAGCCCCACAATTAAAACAAGAAAAATTTAATAAAGAAAATAACAAGCAAGAAAATGTGCAATTTACAGGTTTAGCTGATTATGCAACATTAAGTTTACGTTTTTTGGATACAAACCAAGCTTGGGGAGCAACTGCTGTCGATCTTGGTTCAATGGTTATTCCAAGAACGGCTGTTGATATGGCTAACAGAGGACCTGCTGCAGGTATGGAAACAGGCAGACGTGAAGCCTCTGGTACAGTTAACCATTCATTAGTTGGTGTTTATGGTACTGTTGCCGGTTTAGCTCTTGCAATTTCTTTGAATAATAAATATGGAATTAAAGCTCATAAGATATTTGTTGATGATGAAACTTTAGATTTGTTAGGAAAGGCTTGGGATAAACAAGTTAAAGCCGGTAATAAAGCACCTTTAAACGATTATTTGCAAGATGTATTTAGAGGTGCAGAAACAAGAGTTGGCGATGATTGGAAAACAATTCCGCAAGATAAAATTAATGATGTTGTAAAAAAATATTCTGAAACTTTAAATAAAAAAGATGCTCCTAATACAATTTCAAAAGATTTGAGAGAATATGCAAAATCTGTAATCATGAGTGCTACAGGTTCTGAAAATTCATTTAAATTGGCAAAAGACCAAAAAACAAATTCTATTTCAAATATTTTGGATAGTATTTATAATGTATCAAGAACTTTTGTTAGTGACAAAGTTGGAAATGCATTCAAAGAAAGCAAAGATATTAATTCTAATGCGTTTTTAAAGTCTTTGAAACAAATGAATTTAAGACGTTCTTTGTTAGGTATTGGAATTGCTTCTGCTATTGGTATGTCAATTCAACCGTTGAATATTTATTTGACTAAGAAAAAGACCGGAAGTGATGGTTTTGTAGGTGT
>CAKUQA010000188.1 GCA_934675225.1 uncultured Candidatus Melainabacteria bacterium
TCATTCCCTAAATTGGTTATAAATTTTTATTTTAAAGTTTACTTGTAATATTTTAATGCTAGACTGAATTTGTAAAAAATAGGTAGTTGAAAAGGAGAAAGAAATGATTAACGAAAAATTGGAAAAGGCATTTAATTTTCAAATTAATAGAGAATTATATTCTGAATACTTGTATCTTTCAATGCAGGCTTATTTTGAAAGATTAAATTTAAAAGGTTTTGTAAATTGGATGACAGTTCAAGTTCAAGAAGAACATGCTCATGCTATGGGGATGTTTGATTACTTAAATCAAAGAGGTGGTAAAGTTGAATTAGATACAATTGAAAAACCTGAAATAGATTGGAATAGCCCTTTAGAAGTTTTTGAACATATTTTAACTCATGAAGAACTTGTTACTTCATTAATTAATAAATTGATGGATGTTGCAGAAGAAACTAAAGACCGTGCAGCTATGTCATTCTTGAACTGGTATTTGAAAGAACAAGTTGAAGAAGAAGATAATGTTGGAAATGTTTTGGCAACATTAAGACTTATTGGAGATGATAAAAAAGCATTATTGATGCTTGATAAAGACTTAGCAACAAGAACATTTGTTGCACCTGTAATCGGTTAATTTTGATAACCGCAAAATATTATTGAGCCTCTACAAAAATAGAGGCTCTTTTTTATAAGAAGGTGTGTAGAAAATTTGTATGATTGTATAAATTTATTTATTTGCCGTATTATGTTTTCCGTTTCTATAGCCTATTCCTGCTCTATATCCGGAAATAAAATACATAAATGGGAGTGCAGGTTCAATCCATTTAAAACCGGATAAAATTCCTGCTGTTGCAATATCGTCTGCATGTAAGGCAATATCGAGCGCCTCCGGAGTTCGTTCACTGTATAATTTTTTTGTCTTTTTTTCTCCAAACAACGGGTCTATACACTTTTTGCTAACGTAGTTTGCAATATAACTTCCTCCAACTATGCCGGTGGCAGTAATTCCGGACAAAATAACCGCTAATTTTTTTGTAGGTGTTAATGGTTTAATTTTTTTTGCTTTTTCTAATCTCTCGGAAATAAATAGAGCAGTTCCTGCTCCGACATTACAAAGAAAAATGTTTGCAAGATATTGATATAATCCTTCTTTAATTTTATTGGCAATTCTTTTTTTGTGAAAATTGTCAGATTTTTTGTTATTTATAATTTTATCTGCAACAATTCCACCAGTTACGCCTCCAACAACCGGAATTAAGCCCAAAAGCGAGAGACGTTTAATTTCAGAAAAAATCTCCTTTGAATTTAAATTTTTCTTTTCCGGTAAAATTACCTCGAAAAGTCTGTTTTTCGCAGGAGATGTAGGAAGTTTGTCTGTTAATATATCTATTTGTTTTGGTGAAAGTTCTTTTTGCTTAGCCGTATTCAGTGAGTTTAATATTTCATTATCAGTTACTTTTGCGTTTTTTAAATATTTATTAACTGCGAGAGTTTGTTTTTTTTGTAATTCAGATAAGTTTGTTCTTTCCATTAGCCCGCTAAAAATCTTTTTATTTTTGATTTTTAACCCTCTTGTTCCAAGTAAAGAAGCTCCAATTGTGCTAGTAATTATTATTGAATTTTGTTTGAATTTTTGCTTAATTTTATTTTTATCTTTGTTTGTATTTTTTAATGAATTTGTAATTCCAAAAATACAACCTGCTCCAATTAATAAAGTTGGCATTTTTTTATCCAATTTGTTTAAAACTATTGGTTGATCAACATATTTGCAAATAGTTTGAACTTTCATAAATTCCTCATATATTGTTAGTCTAGCCTAACAATATATGAAAAAGAATATTTTGTCAAGTATCTTTTATGAGTTTTTGTGAAAAATATATAAACAAGTATATTAATCTTTGTAAATAAAATTGCTAAAAAGCCCACAAACAGAATAAAATATGTTATACTACTAATGTAGTAGGAATTTCGATTAAACTTTTATTGTGTACTATTTTGTAAATGGTAATTATTGCCATCTATATGGCGTATTGTTTTTAGGTGAAATTGTAATAAAATAGTTTAAGTAATGTAAACTCAAATGCCATATCAAGCAAAAATAGTTTATCATAAGTTTTATAGAAATTGTGTGTGTAGGTGTAGATTTTGAACGAAAATAAAGAAAAAATTTCAGAAAAATCAGTGGCGAAATCGCCTATAAAAAGTGGAAAGACTGTTTCAAATCCATTGTCGAAACAGTTAAATTCACTTAAAAAACCTGCAATAAAACAACCTGTTAAGGTTGAAAAAAAAGAAGTAAAGAGAGTTTCTAATCCAATATCTTCGGAAACATCAGATATTGTTGCGCGTATCAATAATTTTAATACCAATAAAACGTCAAATAGAATGTATGCAGGTTACATGGGAAATTCTAATGCAAGTTCCCATAGAGTTATTGATTACGCCGAACTTGTAAATAACTTAAATAATACATTGTGCAAAAAGAAAACGGTATATGACTTATTTAGTGCTGTTCATAATTTGTTTATGGAGAAATTGAATAATGTATTTACTGCTTTTGGAGCTTTTCATGAAAAATCAAAATGTATTAATGTAAAGCTTTTTAATTCAATGGGAAGCACCTATACATCAAAATTATTTTTATCGGATGACACAAACCCTGTTGTAGAATGTTTTAAAAATTGCTCGCCTATAGTTTGTGAAAGCAGTAAATTTTTGAATATTCCTTATGTGCAGCAATCTCCAACATTAATATTGCCTTTACTTTCTGTTAGCGGATGTAAAGGGGTTATGGTAATTGGAAAAGACAATATCGAAAACCATATCGGGTTATTTTCATTTATTGCAAATTATTGTGCATTATTTATGGATAATGTAGAACTTCTTGAACAGACTAATAAGTACGCAAATACTGACACATTAACCGGACTCTATACTCATAGAGGATTTCAAGAAGTTTTGTCATCAGAGCTTGCGCGGGCAGAAGAAAATAATTCTAATCTTTCTATAATCATGCTTGATGTAAATAATATTTCTAAAATTAACAGAGAACTCGGGCATGCAAAAGGTGATGAAGTTATTAAACTTTTAGCTGAAAAGGTTAAACAAAATATTAGAAGTAACGACAAGGCAGGACGTTATGGCGGTGATGAAATCGCTATAATTTTACCTGATACAAATACGCCTGATGCAAAATATTTGGCTGAATATATCACATATTGTTTGTCTTGCTGTTTTGTTGATGATGTCGGCCCTGTTAAGGTTTCAGTTGGTATTGCAACATATCCTGAATGTAGTCGTGACCAAGAAAAATTGTTAATTCTTGCTGAGCAAGCTATGTATATTTCTCAAGCAAAGGGTTATAAAGAAGGTATGTCTGCAATTGTAAGTTCTTCAGATTTCAACTTCTGGGATGATGATGCACTTCATTCTTATGCAGAAGTTATTGCAAAACGCCATTCTCAATTGGGTGTAAATTTTGAAGAAGAACTTGTTCACAAATTCAATAATGAACAAATCGTTTCTCAAAATCACTTGATGGAGCTTGCAAATTCTCTTGCCGGTGCAATTGATGCAAAAGACCCTTATACCAAAGGTCATTCTACTTCTGTTTCAAGATACTCAGAAGCTCTTGCTCGTGCGATAAATCTTCCTGAGGATGAAGTTCAAAGAATTAAATTGGGTGCGTTACTTCATGATGTCGGAAAAATTGGTATCCCTGAAAATGTTTTGAAAAAACCGGGTAAACTAGAGGACGATGAATGGGAAATTATGAAGCAACACCCTGTAATTGGTGCTGAAAAAGTACTTGCACCAAATGATGCTTTAAGAGATTTAATCCCGATTGTAAAATATCACCATGAACATATTGACGGAAGCGGTTATCCTGAACATTTAAAAGGTGATGAAATTCCTTTGGCTGCAAGAATTGTTGCAGTTGCTGATACTTACCATGCTTTAATTTCTGATAGACCTTACAGAAAAGGTATGAGTGTTGAAAAAGCTTGTGAAATCTTAAAAGATGGTGCAGGAAAACTTTGGGAC
>CAKUQA010000189.1 GCA_934675225.1 uncultured Candidatus Melainabacteria bacterium
ACGCTTCATTCACTAATAACTAGTAAGTTCAATAAGAAAACAGTCAAACTCGCTTCGCTCAAACAATGACTGTTTTTTTCGTTTATTTCACTAACAAGTTATTGTTCATTCCGCTATCGTGGCATTATTAAAGCCACTTACCCTGCACTTGCTTGGTTGTTCGCGTTTAACGGGTCTACACAGCCTTGCACTTCTGCAAGTCTGTTCGCCCTCTGCTCACAATCCGCCTCCCCGTCGGGGCGAGGGGAAAGTTTCGTCATGTTGAGGTGAAGCCGAAACATCGCATGGCTGGTAAGATATTCAGTAGATTCTTAGCTTCGCTCAGAATGACGAATGTTGTCACTCTGAACTTGATTCAGAGTCTATCAATTATATTCTCTCCCTCGATTAGGGAGAGTTAGAGAGGGTAAACAATCTAGTTTTATAAGGCGGGTGGGTTCTCACACCATCAATATTAATCAATTAATCAGCTGGATTGTTTCGCATTCGCTCACAATGACTCTCTCTGTAATCACTTATTATCTTAACACCCTATTGCCTTATTGCCCATTTTAAGATTTCACTAACAAGTTATTGCTCATTTTGCTATCGTGGCATTATTAAAGCCCCTCACCTGCCTTTCAGTCACCCTCTCCCCGAAGGGGCGAGGGGAAGATTAGAAGTGTTAAAATATGAAAGAAAGTAACTTATCTGATAAGGTCTTTTCACTTCTCACTAAAGTTTTACTCTATAGACCTAACACCTTATTATCTTCTAAATATTGTAACTTCCGCCTTTTTTATAATTTTCATATTCCAATTTACCGTTTCCACTAAAAATATTTTGCAAACTTTTTCCACCGATATGTGTATGTGTTTGATATACTAATTTATCTCTATTTACAACAAATTGATATGAGTCACGTCCATATTGATTTGGGGTTCTGCTTCCATTTACGTCTACATTAAAATATCCACAAGCGTATGATGTCCAAGTACTTTTTTTATCAGTACCATCCGGATTTTTTAAAGGTCTACCATAATCATCAGTTGCTGTACTGGTTTCAAGTCTGGTACAATCAGGTCTTTGTGCATTCGAAACATGTACAATAGCACCATTTGCGAGAACTATCAATGGAGAACCGTTAATTTCTGCAGTACCTTGATTATTGGCATCCAATCTTAGAGTTGCATATTTTACTTCATAATAATATTGAGCACATCCGCTATCATTCTTGTTATTACAAACCTTAACTGCATTTAAGTATGGACCGAGTTTTTTAGCAACTTCATAGGAAGAATCTGTAGTATTAAATAATACAGAGTTATCACCGATTACATCCAAATCTTTTTGTGCAAGCACAAGAGCATTACTTAAATCTGAATAAAGTTTTTTGGTTCTAACAATAAGTTCTTTGTCTTGTTTATTTTGAATTAGTGTTGGTAATGTCATAGCTGCAACAACACCTATAATCGCAAGAGTAATCAAAACTTCAGCTAAAGTAAATCCAAATCGATAGTTTTTTTTCATAAAGCCCTCATTTATTAAAAAATATTACAAACCTCATTATTAATTAGTAATTATTATTCCTATATAATAATAAAGTTTACTATATTGTCTTATATATGTCAATATAATCATAATGAGTGTACGGACAGATATAAAAACATTACTTGCGGAAAACGATATTTCTATAACAAAATTAGCAGAAATGCTTACTCAAAAAACAGGCAAATATTATTCGCAATCCAATATTTCTCAAAAACTTTTGAGAAGGACACTAAAATACGAAGAAGCCAAAATGATTGCGGAACTTCTTGGCTATGACCTAAGGTTTGCTCGCAAAAAACCGGTTAAATATTAGTAAATATTGATTATTTAAAAACATCATTAAGCTTTGTAAAATTTATTTAAATAGTTGGCAATAAAAAAATAAGAAAATTTTTTCATGTCCATGTGAACAATGCTATTGATTATACAGATTTAAATAGAACATTAGAATTACTTTCACTAGGAGAAAATGTTTTTATAACAGGTTCTGCCGGCACCGGAAAATCTTTTTTATTAAATAAGTTAAAAGAAATTTTCAAAGATTATATTACAATAACAGCTACGACCGGTATAGCGTCGCAAAATGTTCATGGTACAACATATCATTTATGGAGTGGAGTTCATGTATTTCAATATGAGTTTCCGGAAATTATTTGGAAATGTTATAGAAAAAATATTGTCAATTGTAATTTATTAGCTATTGATGAAATTTCTATGATGTCTGCGTTTCAATTAGAATATTTAGATAGATTATTTAAAATAATTAGAAAAAATAATTATCCATTTGGTGGAATTCAAGTAATATTTATTGGTGATTTTTTTCAATTACCTCCTGTAGCAACAAAAGAAGAAATTAATAAATATCCCAATAAACAAAGTTTTTGTTTTGAATCACAAACATGGTCAGAACTAAACTTAAATCCAATATATTTATCAAAAATATATAGACAAACTAATTTAAATTTTAGTAGAATATTAAATAATTTCAGAAAAGGTTGTTTAACTCCAGAAGATATTGAAACTATAAAATCTCGTCAAATATCGAAAAAACTGGTTGAAAACAAATTGCATATATTCCCATTAAAAAATCAAGCGGATAATTATAATAAACAGCAATTGGATAAAATTAGTTCACAAGAATTTTATTTTGAAAGCATAGATAAAATAGATAAACAACAGATAAAAAACGGAATTACTCAAGAAACTATTTTGAAAAAAATAAATAAAAATATTCAAGCACAAGAAATTATTACTTTAAAAAAAGGTTGTCGAGTTATGTGCTTAAGGAACTACTCAACAGAAAATATTTATAATGGTTCACTTGGTACAGTTATAGATTTAGATGAGAAATCAGTAACTGTCCGTTTTGATAAAGGACAAATTTCAAGATTACGTAAAGAGTTTTTTGCATATTTTGAAAATGAAACATATATGGGGGGTAGATTTCAAATTCCTTTAAAATTAGCTTATGCAACAACAATACATAAATCTCAAGGTTTAACATTAGAAGAAGCTGTGATTGATTGTGAAGATGCTTTTGCTCCAGGACAAGTTTATGTTGCATTGAGTCGTGTTAAATCTTTAGAAAATTTGTATATAACTGGTTTTAATGAAAATAAAGTTTACGCTGCTAGAGAAGCTCAAAAATTTTATATGAATTTAAAACAAAATGAAAACACTAAAAATAGAAATATTTATAAAAAACTTATTGGTACTTAAAGAGTATTTACTTTCCATTCTTCAATTAATTTCTCCAAACTATATCTTGCGTTAGCCGGACTGGTTGAAGGTTTTTTATAACAAGTATATTTTTCCAATAAATCCGGAAAATATTTTTTGAATGCAGAATAAGATTTGTTTCCGTTTAAATAAATTGTTTGTATATTTGAATATTTTTTTAATAATTTATGAATATCATTAGGAATTTCATTTTGAATATCAGAATCTAAACTTCCGTCACGTTTGCAAGACTTAATTGTATCCCAAAGGGCAATATTATTAGCCAAAAGCGTTTTTAATTTTGTATTATAGTCAAAATTTGCTAAATTCGGTTCTTTGCAAACATAAGCCATAACTTTCCAAAAGCGATTTTGAGGATGTGCGTAATACTTCTGCTCCTCTAAAGACTTAACCCCTGGCATAGAACCCAAAATAAGAATTTTAGAATTATTATCTATAGAAGGCTTGAAACTTTTGCAATTATTCATAGATAAATTTTAACATTAAAATAAATTAAACATGCAAATTTTAGATAATTTTTTTTATTTTTATTCATGGTAGTGATACATTATCTATTGTCTTTGAATGAAAACAACTATTTATAATGATATTTATGCAAAAGAAACGTGGAGTGTATATGCAACATTCCAATATATGTATAATATTAATGAGCAAGTTGGTGGTAGAGCTGGAAATGTTGATTTAGCAAGTGTAAAAATGGAACACGGATATATTCAATATGGCTTAGGAGTTACTAAAACATGGA
>CAKUQA010000190.1 GCA_934675225.1 uncultured Candidatus Melainabacteria bacterium
ATATATCAAGAGTCCCTTCGCTTAAACGATTATTTTATTTCTTCTCTGTTTTCTTGAGGATTATCGCAAGAAAAACTTGCAGAATTGGTTGATATTGAACAAAACACCCTAAGTTATATAGAAACAGGCAACAATTTTTGCAAAGCCGAAACTTTAGAAAAAATAATAACTGCCCTTAATATTGAACCAAGTGAACTTTTCAATTTTGGGCATCTTAAAAACAAAAACGAATTATTTAATGAAATTACTGAAATCCTAAAAAACAATCCTGATAAAATTACAGAATTTTACAAAATTCTAAAAGCAATTGTTAACTAATACCTATGTTAACTATTTAACACACAATTCACAACACATTTGGCACGCACCAAAAACTTTTGCAGCATGTAAATTTTTTCTAAAACATCTATAATGCGGAAGATTAAATACTTCTTTAATAGGCATATCTTTTACATTTCCAATTTTTTGAGACAAACAAGGATAAACATCTCCCTGCGGATTAATCATCATATTTGAATACGGATACATACAAGGTTTATAAATTTCAGAAACCGGTTTATCTGCAGGAGTATTAAAAAATTCTTCTATCTTTTCTAACGGATTTTTGGAATACTCAAACTTTGGTGAAAAACGAATTTTTACGTTAGATTTTTTACTTAAACATTCTAACTCTTTGTAAACCTCCTTAAAATGTTCCATATCAAAGTACTTTTCAATCGGATAATTAGCATTAAATTCCGGAACAAAACTATCAAACAAAACTGAATTTTGTTTCAAATTATTATTACGCAAAAAAGAAATTGAAAGAAAATTAAACCTCTTTTCATCACACATTTTATAAAGTTTTACCAAATCATCAAGATTATTTTCAAGAACAATTGTCTTAATATCTATCATTGGGCGTTTTTTACGAGAATTCATATTATCAAAATTATCCATAATCTTGTCCCAAATTCCTGCTTTATTTCGATTTATATTATGATTTTCTCCATATCCGTCTAAAGACACAGACAAAAGCATCATTTTACTTTTAATAAAAGCCTCAATAATATCGTCATTTATCAAAATTCCATTTGAAACAACATTTAACTTCCCAAAAGTTTTTTTAGACGTTTTCATCAAAATATCAATAAAATCTTTTCTTATTAATGGTTCTCCCCCAACAAGAGTTACAAAAGAATACCAGGGAATTTGTTCTATTACCTTAAACCATTCATCAGTAGTTAATTCGTCTTTTTTTCTATCATCTCCAACGTAGCAATACGGACAATTTAAATTACAATGATAAGTTAATTCAAAAAAATACCTTAAAGGCATCGGAGCTAAACCGCTTCTATCGTTGTATGCAGGTAATGCATATAAATTTCTACCAAAATCAAATAAGTTAGATAAATTCATTTTAATCCTTTTATTTAAAAATTTAACCACCAATTAAAATTAAACTAATCCAAATGACCAAAATCCCCGAAAGAATTCCCACAATTGATTGGTGCCAATCTCCATACTCTTTTGCAAGCGGGAGCAAAGTATCAAATGATATATAAATCATAATTCCGGCAACAGCAGCCATCAAAGCACCTATCAACACTTGCGGCAAGAACAAGCCAAAAATAAACATTCCAACCAAAGCCCCAATAGGTTCTGTAATACCTGACAGTGCAGCATATAACATAGCGTAACGTTTTTTACCGGTTACATGATACATTGGCAAAGCCACCGCAATCCCCTCAGGAATATTGTGAATAGCAATTGCCAATCCTACAGACAACCCTAAAGTAATATTTTGTGTTGTTGTAAAAAATGTCGCCATTCCTTCAGGGAAATTATGAACACAAATTGCAATTGCCGTAAAAATTCCGGCTCTTTTAATTCTATAATTTCTATGTGCCGGTCCATCCGGATGTAAAACATCTTCCGTATCAATGTGATCAGGCAAGAAATAATCTATTAAAACCGCAACAACCAAACCTGCAATAAAACCTGCAAGAGTCAACCATTCATGAGTAGTCGGAAAGTGCTGAGCCAAAAGTTTCCCAGCCTCAGGCAACATATCCATAAATGATACAAATATCATTACGCCTGCAGAAAAACCTAATCCTACAGACAAAGCTTTTAAATTATTTTTCTTAACAACAAATGCGATGCCACCACCAATTGCAGTAGACAAGCCTGCAAATAAAGTTATTAACATAGCTGGGGCAAAATTATTTGGTATAATCATTTTTCATTAATTCCTTTCAGGTTAATGATAGCATAAATAATTTCAAATAAAAAAAATAATTCTTAAATTTCTACTCCCCGCATCATATCAACAAGAGTTGAAATAGTTGTATCCATACTTACAATATCAGATGTTCTTTGTTGCAAAAACGCGTTAATCTTTGGCATCATTTCAATTGCAGTATCAAGTCGAGGGTTTGTCCCCGGTTGATACATACCTACATCAATCAAATCCTTATTTTCTCTATAAAGCGCCATAATCGTACGCATTTTACCTGCAGCCTCTTTGTGCTCAGGTGTAACTATTGAGGACATCAACCTTGAAATACTTCCCAATACATCAATTGCCGGATAATGGTTCATTTCGGCAACTTTTCTGGATAAGAAAATGTGTCCATCAACAATACCACGAACAATATCAACGATAGGATCGGAAATATCATCACCTTCCATTAATACTGTATACAAAGCAGTTACAGAACCTTTTGGACTATTTCCGGCTCTTTCCAAAACTTTTTGAAGCCAAGAAAAAATTGACGGAGGATAACCTTTCATTGTAGGCGGTTCTCCTAAAGATAACCCAACTTCACGCCCTGCCATCGCACAACGCGTAACTGTATCCGTCATCAAGAAAACTTTTTTACCTTGATCTCTAAAATATTCACAAACAGCAGTTGCTGTTAAAAGAGCTTTTTGTCTGATTAATGGGGGTTGATCACCGGTAGAACAAACAAGAACAGATTTTGCCATACCTTTTTCGCCCAACGCATCTTCAACAAACTCTTTTACTTCACGCCCACGTTCTCCAATTAGCGCAACTACGTTAACATCTGCATCTGAATTTCGAGCAATCATACCAAGAAGTGTACTTTTACCAACTCCTGAACCTGCAAACAACCCTAAACGCTGTCCACACCCCATTGTCATACAACTATCAATTGCTCTTACTCCGGTTGAAAAAACTTCTGTAATAATAGGTCTTTCAAACGGTCCCGGAGGAGGTCCCTCAACAGGACGCCATGTTGCACCAGTTGTGTCTAACGGCTTTCCGTCAATCGGTTCTCCCATAGGATTTATTAAACGACCTAAAAGAAAATCCCCAACAGGAATAGTAATAGGTTTTCCTGTAGAAGTAACAAGGCTACCTTGTCCAATACCTTCGCCATCATAAAGCAAAAGTAATTGAGCAACTTCACCTTTAAAAGCCTGAACTTCCGCCGGTTTACGTCGACCATCTTTTGTTTCTATATAACATAAATCTCCAACTTTCAATCCAGGAAGTTTAACCTCAACAGTCAAGCCCAAAAGTTTTGAAACAGTACCTTTAAAACGATACAACTCTGTTTCTTTTAATTTGTTGCTTATTTTAACTTTAAGTTCGTCTAATTTACTTGTATCAAGTCCATCCATATAAATATTATAATTGTGGCTTAAAAAAATATCAATTTATTTACATTTTTAGTTAAATTTTGCTTCCAGAGATTTTTTCAAATCATCCGTAATCTCGCGATAATTAACTGTCACCGGAGTTGGTTTTGACGAAGAAATTACATCTAAAAATATTTTTGAATGTTTTGGTTGCTTATCATCAAGAAAATATTTTGAATTTGCAGAATCATATCTTGCAGGAACTACCAAACCACTTGAGGCAAATTTTTCACTGCTTTCTTTCGATGCCAAAAATTCAACCAGTTTTTGCGCTTCTTCTTTGTGTTTAGAAGATTTTGCAATTGCCCAACCGGATGCATCTAACT
>CAKUQA010000191.1 GCA_934675225.1 uncultured Candidatus Melainabacteria bacterium
GCTATGGCTTGCATTTCATAAGCTTCTTTCTCAACTAATTGTCCGCCATACTCATTCATTGTCTCTTGTGTTGGTTGTATGTAATTTTCCCAGTTTTCTAAATATTGTATTCCCTTTTTATATTCTTCACTATTTTTATCATAGTGTTTTGGTTCTCCAAATATCTTTTTGATATTTCCTAAATATTCGACTTTATCTTCTTGTGGTGTTTGATATAGAGAAACTGTTTCAGGATCCTTATTTATTAATTTTTCTATTGTATCTTTGATAAAATCTTCTCCACCCATTTTTTCTATTAAAAATTCATTTTGTTCAGCGAGTACATCTTTATATTGAGATATAATAGCATCAAGTCCAATATCTCTCGAAATATACTGTTCATATCTTTCAAAATCTGCGTTATATGCCTGTTCGTGTTGAAAAACATGTTGGAATTCATGTACGAAATTTCCAAATAAAATCTTTTTATTTTCATTACTGATTTTATTGTCAGTACATTCAACATCCATCTGAATCTTGGCAAACTCAGGGCTAAAGCCTCCTGCTCTTGCAGTCCCCGGTTCACATTTGTGGATAAATAATGAAATATCTTTATCACCATAACCTGCATCTTTTTTAATTTGATTAAAAAGTTGGTTAGCGAATTCATCTACACTATCTAGCTTAAAAATCTTTTTATATTGTTCTACCATTGTTGTAATTTCTGTTTTGGAAAAATTTTTACGGTATATCTGATTAAATTTCTGTGCTATTTCTTGAAAACTTGAACTAACTTCCGGTGTAATTTCTTGAATATTTGAAGTATTTGTTTTTGTAATTTTTTTATTTTTTAATAGACATAAACCTGTTATACCAGCTAGTATAACTCCTCCTATTGCAATTCCGATTTTACTACCTGTAGATGGTTTGTTTTTAATTTTACCCTGTATTTCAACAGTATCTACTTGTGTATTATTATCGTTAATATTATGTTTTTCTGTATTTGTTGTATGTGTTTCTTTATTATTAAGTGGTAAAGAGGTAAAGGTATACGGTTTAAAATTTACGCTAGATGTCATAGACATTCTCCTATTGAATAATTTCACCAATCAAAAACATAAGAATCAAAAATTTTGCTATATTATTAAGCAAAGTTGCAATTTCTTAAAGTTAGAGACTCGCTAATCTTATATATGTTATAATTTGAATAGAAGATTAGGGCGTATGAAAAAGATTTTATCTATAATTTTTATACTATTTATCGGGCAAATAGCTTTTGCAGAAAACTCTGTTCAAAAAGTTACTCTTAACGAAGCTATAGATATAGCTGTTAAAAATAACATTGATTTCCAAGCTAACAAACTTGATACAGAAATTGCAAAAAATAATATAAAAACAGCAAACCGATTACAAAACCCTGATTTTGATGTTTTCTACAATTTTGGAAGTGCAGGGAAAGGAAATCCTCAACTTTTCGGTCTAACTGAAACAATAGAAATAGCAAAACGCGGTGCTCGAAAAAAACTTGCGAAAGCGAATTATGAACTTGCAAAAGAAAATTTAAAATACTATGAATTTGACCTTAAAATGGATGTTAGAGAAGCTTATGTTAATCTTGTCGCATCTAAATCAATTCTTCAAAGTTTACAGGAACAACAAAAACTTTTACAAGAACTATTAGCAATAGCGAAAAAACGATATCAAGCAGGGGCAGCTCCTGAGATGGATGTAATTCAAGCCGAAATTGCCCTCAATCAAATGACGACACAAGTAAATACAGCTAAAGTCAATGTAAAAAGTGCCACATTTGAATTCAATAAGACTATAAACCCGAAAGATAAAACTTATTTACAATTTGATTCAACAGATAATGTTTTTAAAGACAATTTTATAGACCTTGCAACCCCAACACCAACTTCACAAATGCCAAATTTTGATTCTATTGCTGAAGATAGTATAAAAAACAGATTTGATATAAAAATTGCCAAACACCAAATTGATATAGCTGAAAAAAACTTAAAATTAGTTGCAAGACAAAGAATACCAGACCTTGAAATTCAAGGCGGTTATGGCTACCAATCAAAAGGTATGAACGACGATGGAAGATTTAAGTCAGGCGCTTATGCAGGAGCAAGTCTTGTAAACCTTCCCATTTTATATGCATACAGACCTGAGATAAAAAACGCCAAACTTGAAGTTGAAAAAGCCGAACTCAATTATATTTCAACCCAAAATAAAGCTTTAAAAGATTTGAATAATGCTTATGAAAAATTTGTCACTGCACAAATGAATTTGAATTATTATAACGATAAACTATTAAAAAGTTCTGCTGAAATGATTAGAGTTTCAAAAAGAAGTTACGAGGTCGGGAAATCCAATCTAACAACCCTGATTGTCATGGAACAATCTTATAAATCAATTATAATTGGTTACACTTATGCTTTAGCGGACTATTATAATTGTTGGATTGACTTTTTAAGAGAAGTAAATCAAGAGGAGCTAAAAACAGATAATGAAGCTATTTAACAATCTTATTAAGTTAGCAATTAAAAAGAAATTTATCTCAGCAACAATAGCTTTAATTATTGTTTTAGCCGGAATTTATTGCCTTAAAACTCTTGATATTGAAGCATATCCTGATTTTACTAACCCAATTGTACAAGTTATAACTCAAATGCCCGGGAAATCTGCAGAAGAAGTTGAACGACTGGCAACAATTCCTCTTGAAAAAAACTTGAACGGAATTCCAAATGAGCAAAAACTGTATTCAAGTTCACTGTTTGGGCTTTCAGTTATTAAAGTAGTTTTTGCAGATGGTTTACCATCGCCTTTAATAAGACAACAAGTACTGGAAAGAATTCACCAGACAGAGTTGCCGGATGGAATAAAACCAATTCTTGGTCCGGATGCATCTGCCATCGGTGAAATCTATAGATACACTCTCGAATCTGATTACTACAATCCAATGACTTTAAAAGCGATTGAAGATTGGCAAATGGAAAAAGCTTTTAAACAAGTTCCTGGAATTATAGAAGTAAATAGTTTTGGCGGTCCTGTAAAAACATACAAAGTCATATTAAACCATGAAAAAGTTCGATTTTACAATTTGGATGTTGGAGAAATTTTTGATGCAATAAAAGCCTCAAACTCAACAGGTGGCGGTCATTACATCTCTAACAATGACCAAGCTTATATAGTTCGAGGTTTAGGGCTTTATTCGGATATAGAAAGTATAGAAAATACAGTCATAACAACACTAAACGGGATTCCGATAAGGGTAAAAGATGTCGGAGAAGTCGTAATAGAACCAGCCGTTAGAATTGGGCAAGTTGGTAAAAATACAGACAATGATACTGTTGAAGGTATTGTTTTGATGAGAAAAGGAGAAAACCCAACAAAAACAATAAAAAATCTTCAAAATAAACTTCCGGATATAAAAGCTCAATTACCTAAAGGAGTTCACCTTGTTCCTTTTTATGAAAGAAGTGAACTAATTCACAATACCATGCATACAATTGGTCACAACGTAGTTTGTGGAATTGTGTTTGTTATAATCATTTTATTTGCATTTATTTTGGATTTAAAAATAACTCTAATTGCTTCACTTGTAATACCTTTAGCACTTGGATTTGCCTTTATTATGTTTAAGTTATTGGGTATTCCTGCCAACTTGCTCAGTATGGGAGCAGTTGACTTTGGAATAATTGTAGATGGTGCTGTTATTTTAATGGAAAACATTTTCAGATGTTTAGCCGATTATAAAGGGAAACTTACACAAAATAAAAAAGAAGCAATTATTTATAAAGCAGTAAAAGAAGTTGGAAAAATTATCACATTCTCAACAATAATAATTTTATGCTGTTTTCTACCAATTTTCGCTTTTGACGGAGTTGCCGGAAAACTATTCCACCCATTAGCATTTACAATGGGATTTTCTCTTATTGGAGCAGTTATAACGTCTTTATTTTTCTTACCTGCAATTTCTGCAAT
>CAKUQA010000192.1 GCA_934675225.1 uncultured Candidatus Melainabacteria bacterium
ATTCAACAGTGTTTTTATTTCTTCCGGTTATCTCTTTTTTATATTATTTTTATCATCATATTGCCAAACAATATTGTAATTGTCAGGAATAATAAGTTTCATAGCTCCGCCCTTAGTAGATGTTGAAGCCCTGTCCGAAACTATATTATATAAGTCGTAAGCTGTTCCTTTTTGAGTTCTTTCGTCAATTTTATTTCCTGCATCAAGTGCGTAAATTGGAGAATTGTGTGTGCCTTTCGGATAAAGTTTGTAGTGGTATGCAAACGCTTCATCCGGAGCTATATCATAATCTCCGGCTAAATCAATTTTTGTTGCTTTACCGCTCTGTAGTTTTATACCATGTTCATTGGAATTTTGGTCAGCATCAAAGTTTTTTAGAATGTCTGTGACATAATAGTTGTTATCTACATCTTGGTCAACAGAAAACAGTTCAAGATAACAGTCATATTTGCTGTCATCATAAACATAGTTAAATTCATATTCTCTGCCACCATATTGGTTTTTAGTTGGCTTGTAACCTTCAAAAGCAACATTGTTTCTTATTTTGGGCTGATTTAAATTCAAATTGATTTTCACGTGAAAACTCCTTACTACTCCATTTATAACTCAACTGAAAGAAAATTTTTGTCATAATACTTTGTTTTATTAAGAAATTTTTACAAAAAAAGTTATAATGATATGTTCTTGATATAATCAAGCTTGAAAAGGAGAAAATTAATGCAAACCATGGATATTAAATGTGACGTAAAAGATATAAACTTGGCAGATCAAGGTAAAAATCAAATTGAATGGGCGTTTAAAGATATGCCTGTTTTGAAACAAATTCAAGAAAGATTTATAAAAGAACAACCGTTTAAAGGTTTAAGATTATCTGCTTGTGTTCATGTTACCAAAGAAACTGCAGCGTTATGCGTAGTAATGAAAGCCGGTGGCGCAGATGCCGTTTTAGTGGCTTCAAACCCTTTGTCTACGCAAGATGATGTTGCTGCAGCATTGGTAAAACATTATGGAATCCCGACATTTGCGGTAGCGGGTGAATCTGTTGAACAGTATAAATCTCATATAAGAGAAGCATTGGAACACAATCCTGATATTATTATTGATGACGGATGTGACATGGTTTCAATGATTCACGCAGATTATCCTGAACTTGCAGACAGAGTTATAGGTTCTACGGAAGAAACAACTACAGGTATTATAAGACTTCAAGCTTTGGAAGCTCAAGGTGTTTTGAAATTTCCTGCTGTTGGCGTTAATACAAGTTTGACAAAGCATTTGTATGATAACAGATATGGTACAGGTCAAAGTTCTTTTGACGGAATTTTGCGAGCTGCAAATATTTTAATTGCCGGTAAAACAGTTGTTATTTCCGGTTATGGATGGTGTGGTAGAGGTTGTGCGCTTAGAGCAAAAGCTCTCGGTGCTAATGTTATCGTTTGTGAAGTTGATCCGCTTAAAGCACTTGAAGCAGCTATGGAAGGTTATAGGGTTATGCCTATTGCAGATGCGGCAAAAGAAGGTGATATTTTCTTAACAGTTACCGGAGATAAGCATGTTGTAGATGTAAAGCATTTGTTATCAATGAAAGATGGTGCATTTGTTGCAAATGCAGGACACTTCGATTGGGAAGTAAATGTAGGTGATTTGAAAGCTTATGCAACAGAGATTAAGCAAATCAGACCAAATCTTGAAGAATATAAATTGAATAACGGTAAATCAATCTATGTATTGGCAGAAGGCAGACTTGTTAATCTTGTTGCTGCAGAAGGACATCCTGCAAGTGTTATGGATATGAGTTTTGCTAACCAAGCCCTAGGTATTGAATTCTTGGTTAAAAATAAAGGCAAATTGGAAAAGAAATTGTACACGTTGCCACATGATGTTGATGTGAAAATTGCTGAATTGAAACTAAAATCTATGGGAATTTCAATTGATACTTTGACAGAAGAACAAGAAGAATATCTACATAGTTGGAAATTTTAATAACAAAAATCTTATAAAAGAAAAGATTTGGCAAATTATATATTCAGCCAAATCTTTTTTTTATTATAAAAGTATCTTAATGATTAATAATATTGTATTTCTAATTCCTAATTTTTTTCGTTCGGCCCACAAGAATTTAATTGTCAATGGTTTGATTTTTAGATTGTTTGCTAAATTTACTTTAGTTGTTTGGTCGTTATGTAATTTTTTATTACCTGTTACCAGAGAACAATTTCCTGCATTATTTTTATGTCGCCTATAGCCTATTAATGGAGTGTAAATTATTGCAGAGCCTCCTATTAAGTTTGCAAAATTAAACAAAAATTTGTCGGGGCAAATTCGCCAATCTTGTGGAGTAGGATATTCTAAAATCATTTCAATAGCAGCTTTTCTAAACATGGCTGAACTGTTAGGAGACCAATACCAACCTCCGAAATGTTTATTTTTTAAGATTTTGTAATTAACCTTTTCTTCAGCTAAAATAGTGTCTAATGTTTGAGAATGTGGAGAAGAAATTGAGTTTAAAGTGTGCACTTCCTCGTTTTCTCCAATTTCAGCAATCTGACAAGATGTAAAAGCGACAGATGTTTCCAAATGTATCCGAATATGGTGTTTGGCATAATCCTCAAATAGAATGTCATCACTATCTATGAAACTTACAAATTGCCCGTTAGCCTCTTTTAGGCCTCTTATCATTGAGGCAAATTGACCTTGATTTGTTGTTTGTTTTATCAGGGTTATTTTTAAATCTTGGTTTTCTGCAATAAAATTTTCTATAATATCGCAAGAGTTATCATTAGAACAATCATCAACTATTATTATTTCAAAGTTTGTGTAACTTTGGTTTTTAATGCTTTCAAGTGTTTTTAAAATGTATTTTTCATAATTGTATGAGGTTACAATAAATGAGACTAAAGGAAGTTTAAGCATTTGTATCCTCATTTTTTTCTGTAGCTAAAAGCCTTTCCATTTTCTTGTTATGTGCAATTGATGAAATTAGTGCTGCAAGTATAAAGCCTAAACCTATTCCGCCTGTTACGATTTCCGGAATTTCTTTAACTGTAGAAACCAGCATTAAACAAGCTAAAGCTCCGATTGCCCAGTGAGCACCGTGTTCTAAGTATAAAAATTGTTTTAGTGTTTTCTTTTCAACAAGCATAATTGTTAGTGAACGTACAAACATCGCGCCTATTGCAAGACCAATTGAAATAATTATTATATCTTTACTTAATGCAAATGCACCTAAAACGCCGTCTAAAGAGAAAGATGCATCAATTAATTCAAGGTATAAAAAGCTAATTAATCCTGTACAGCCAACTGCTCCCGTTGTACATTTTGCAAGTCGCATTTCTTCATGCTTTTCGAGATAGTGTGTAAATCCATCAATCATTAAATATGTGATGATTCCAGAAATTCCGGATATCATTACGTGTAGTTTTTGTTCTGTTGGAACGAAGTTTTGTGTTGCCAATAGCATAAATAAGGAAATTACAATTTCAATACCTTTAATATGGTCAAGGTGTGAAAGAGGAGCTTCAATATATTTTATCCAATGAGTTTCTTTTTGATGGTCAAAGAAGTAGTTAAGGAATAACATAATTAAGAACATTCCACCGAAAGTTACAATAGGAGCGTGGGTTTGATGTAAATAATAAGCGTATTTATCTGCGTTTGTTAAGGCGATGTTTGTAACTTCAAGCATACTTAATTTTGCAAATATTGAAACAACAAGAATTGGGAATAAAAAACGCATTCCGAATACTGCAATAATTATGCCCCAAGTTAAAAATCGCATTCTCCATTTATGTGACATTTTTTCGAGTTTCATCGCATTAACAACTGCGTTGTCAAAAGATAAACTTATTTCTAAAATACCTAAAACTATTGCAATAAATACGCAAGCTAAACCGCTTCCGCTATGAACGTGTTCGCCCCATAAATATGCGCCTATAAGTCCGACAATTGTAACTATATATGAG
>CAKUQA010000193.1 GCA_934675225.1 uncultured Candidatus Melainabacteria bacterium
TCGCTGCATAACCTCTCATAATCATGGTTTTAGCCTATTTAAAGTATTAAAAAGCTTGTCTTCTTATGGTGGAGTTTTAGGTAGTTTTTTCGCATTTGCTCAGTATGACTATAACAATAATAGTCTCACAAAGAGGGTGTGTAATAACTTTACTGATACTGTCTTTTCACGTTTCACGTCTCACTTCTCACTTGAACAAGCAGTTAACAATCAAAATCGCAAGATAGCCTTCACTCTTGCAGAAGTATTAATCACTCTTGGTATCATTGGTGTTGTTGCTGCATTAACTTTACCTACACTTATTGAAAATCATAAAAAACAAGTTATTATTTCTAAATTAAATAAAGTTTATTCTACAATTTCGAATGCATATACTTTAGCAAAAGAAGCAAATGGAGAAGTTAGTGCTTGGAATTTGGAAAATTATGAATATTCACAAAGCGATGAAGAAGATTTTTTGTACTATCTTTTACCTTATTTGAATGTTCAAAAATTTTGCGGTAAAAAAGAAAAAGGTTGTTTCCCTGATGTAGCTTATGGTTCTATTGGCTCTCAAGGCTATAGCGTTATTATAAATAGCTCAGATAAATACTCTAAAGCAATTCTTGCTGATGGAACTTTAATATCATCATTAACATTTAATCAGAATAATTCGTCTGCAGCAATAAGAGTTGATGTTAACGGTTTTGCAGGTCCAAATGTTATGGGAATAGATTTATTTTCTTTTGAAGTTTTACCTGATAAAGTTGTTCCTATGGGTGTTGGGCGAGCAAGTGATGAAAGTTTTTTTATAAATCGTGGAGATTTTTGTGCAGCTCAAGTTATTTATAATAAAACAATGGATTACATCAAAGATAAAAAATGCGAGCCATATAATTAGGCTGTAAATATTTTAGTAGCAGTTGTCGGAGCTATAAAAAACGGATTCATGCCTACTGAACCAGCTCCGTCATTAAATGCAATATCAAAATTTCTGGAATCAAATTTTGCAGTTGTGTGTTGTGCCGTTATGCTTAAAAATTGAGTTTGGTTTTGCATTCTGTTGATTAATGCAGGATTAGAATCATAATTCTGCATTGAGATTTTTTCAACTGCAGAAGCTGATGTTGATGGTGAACCTATAGATTCTATTGGTGTTATTCCGCCTTGGTTGTTTGGCATTGTTTTATCCTTTTATTATCCGACAAAACACATTGTTCTTGTAGGTGCTTGTCCGAATTCATCATATTTACCTTGTAAGTTTAGTAATCCGTTATCTTGTACAGGGTCAAAGCCGGCAGTAATAGAATTGTAGCCTTCCGGTAGTGTGTTAGGTTGGGTAAATTTCCACCCTTGTAATGCAAATTGTTCGTCTTGCCCTTTAATGTTTGATGTTGAGCTGGCAACTTTTGCATACGCAGTTTTGGCGTATTCGGTATTGAAAAGCTTGAACCCTGATATTTTGTCTAGTGCGCTCATAAAGTTTTCCTATTTTATACTCTTATATATATAAAGTATATAAATATTAAATAATTGCTTTTTGGGGATAATTTGTATTAATAATTGTTAATATTTGAATATTGCATGTATTTATGCCCAGATAAAACAAAAACCAAACCTAATATTAAGATTTGTAAAGTGTAAATCGTACACTATATAAGGTTTTTCAAAGTTGATAAAAAAATATTATTCCCTTATATTGACATTTAAAATCTTATATGCCATAATAATTATATAAGATTTAAGTGTAGTCGAAACACTAAATATAAATAGATTCATTAACCCCAAAAACATATAAACTCCTAAATAATAAACACTAAAAGAGACCATTAGGATGCAGAAAACGACCCACTCAGTAATGAGTGGTTTTTTTTATGTTGAAAAATGATTGAAAATCATGTATAATAAAAAAGTAATATTTTAAAAAGAGAGGAAGTTTATGAAAAGATTTGAATTAAAAGCCGTAATTGGCACGCTCATCGGGGGGGGGGCAATCGCTGCATAACCTCTCATAATCATGGTTTTAACCTATTTGAAGTAATGAAAAGTCCACATTTTTATCGTGGAGTTTTAGGTAGATTCTTCGCTTCGTTCAGAATGACAGAAACAAATAGTACTCTAGTCCCTTGTGTCAAAGAGCGTCATGTTGAGGCGAAGCCGAAATATCGCATGGTTGGAAAACTTGAAAAGTTTACTTGTTTAAAAGAAAAGAGTAATAGTGAGGGATTAGTTAATTCTGAATTAACAAATCAGCTGGATTCTTTCACTATCGCTCAGAATGACCGTGGGCGTCACTCTGAACTTGATTCAGAGTCTATCAATGTTGATTTGAACCCCTCCCCCGTCTTACAGCCACCCTCTCCCCGCAGGGGCGAGGGGAAAAGTGTAGCTTTTACATTGGCAGAGGTATTAATCACTCTTGGCATAATCGGTGTTGTTGCGGCGATGATTATGCCGGCATTAATAGCAAATAATAAAAAATCAGAAATAAGCGCAAAATTGAAAAAATTCAATACAACTATGTCTCAATGTGTTTTGTTATCGGAACAAGATAACGGACCGGCAGAGGAATGGAGTTCTCCAGGTGAGTACGATACTTTTGATTTGGATAAGTTCTTTAAAACTTATTTCGCCCCATATTTAAAATATTCAAATACCGAACTTAAAACTGACAATGGTGCTAAACATTATTATGTATATTTATTAGATGGTGGATATTTTTATTTTGTGAAAGGAAATTGTGTAGATATTGTCTATGATGTAAATGGATTTAAAAAACCGAATGCACATGGTAGAGATACGTTTAGATTTCTTTTGTGCGGTTCTAAATCTCCAGAATGGTGTGATGGACGCCATTTTTGTCCAATGTACTCAACATCTGCTCATACAAGAGAAGAAAAAATTCGGGATTGCATAAAAGGTGATAGAGGTTCTGGCTGTACTGGCCTTTTAGAATACGATGGATGGGAGTTTAAAAAAGATTATCCAATTCGATTGTAAACAGTATTTTTTATCTAATTGTCTAGATATTATAGGGTGCGAATTTTCGCACCTTTAGTTTTATTTAGATATTACAACCAAATTTCGTGTATGGTTTTCTTCAAGAGGTAAATCGTATTGAATTATATCGATAATTTTTGCTTTATATTTTTTTAGTGCAGGTTTTGCGGCTTCGATTTCTTCAGGTGCTTTAACAGACTTATAGGCAACAAAATAGCCGTTATCTTTTAGTCTTGGTATTGCGTATTCTACAATTTTACCCAAGTTTGCAACCGCTCTGGATGTGATTATATCGAACTTTTTATCAAGAGTTTCAACTCTGCCACATAGTGGTGTGAGATTTGTTATATTTAATTCTTCTTTGATATTTGTAATTGCGTTTATTTTTTTTCGAATACTGTCTATTGCTGTCACTTTTATATTTGGGTACGCAATTGCTATAGGTATTGCCGGAAAACCTCCGCCTGTACCAAAATCAAGTAAGGTATTTACTTTTTGAGACGGGATATATTTTTCAAAAAATTTTTCAATAGAAAGACTATCAAAAATATGTTTTTCCCAAAGGAGTTTTTCATCATTTTTTGATATTAGATTTAATTTAGAATTTTGTTCTAAAAAAACTTTTATGTAATTATTAAAATTGTCTTTATTTTTCATTATAAACCTTTTTTATATCATTAATACGTATTTTAATTTTTTCTATATTTTCTTTTGTAAAATTGTCAAATGCTAATGTATATGCTAATTTATAGTGCTTTAAAGCATTTGGATAATCTTTTCTGTTGTAATAAAAATCTCCTATAGAAACATCAGTAGATGCAATATAGAATGGTTCTTTTAATTCTTCTGCACAAACTTTAGCTCGTTTCAGATATTCAAGAGTTTTTTGCGGAGCTTTATTAAGATTAATTTCAGCAAGTTTCATTGTAGAAACATATATTCCGTTATAGTTTTGAGT
>CAKUQA010000194.1 GCA_934675225.1 uncultured Candidatus Melainabacteria bacterium
ACACAAGGGTGTTCAACTTTGGTTGTAATAATATGGCGTTTGTTTTTGTTCATATTCAAAACACCACGAATTGAGGTATTCGCACTTTCCGAACCACATGATGTAAATATAATTTCTTTTTCATCTTTTGCATTATAAAAATCTTTTATAATGGCACGTGCCTCTCTAACGGCATGATTAGAACGTTTAGCAAATTCATATACGCTTGAAGGGTTTGCGTATTCTTCTTTAAAGTAAGGAAGCATGGCTTCCAATACTTGCGGGTCAACTTTTGTAGTTGCATTATTATCTAAATATATTAAACTCATTTTTCTATACCTCTACAACTTCAATGTTCTTGTCAACAGTATCTCTCAAAGTTGTTTCTACAAATGCTTTAAGTGTTAAGTGTGAATTTTTACAACCGGAACATTTTCCACGAAGCTTAACCATTACTTTACTATCTTGAATATCTACCAATGTGATATCTCCACCATCTTTTCTAAGTTCAGGAGAAATTTGGTTTTCTATAACATTGTTTATTTTCAATATTCTTTGAGCCGGAGTTAAAGAATTCGTTTCTTCTTTTTCTTCTTTTTTATAATAAGTGTTAATAATATCTTGTATAGCGGCTTTACATCTTCCGCAAGCACCACCGGCTTTTGTGTAATTTGTAATTTCTTCAACGGTTTTTAGGCCATTAATTTTTATCGCATCCCAAATTACATTTTCTGTAACTCCAAAGCAAGTACAAACAATTTTTTCAGAAGTTTGTTTTTGAGCTTCTTCATTTCTTAAATCATCTAAATCTGTATAATCTTCCCAATTTTTTAGGGCATCTTCTAATGCTTCGTATCCCATAACAGAACAATGCATTTTTTCAGGAGGTAGTCCCCCAAGTTGGTCTGCAATATCTTTGTTTGTGATTTTCTTTACTTCATCTACGGTTTTACCAATAATCATTTCTGTTAAAATACTTGAGCTGGCAACAGCGGAACCGCAGCCAAAAGTCTGAAATTTCGCATCTGTAACTATATTATCTTTGATTTTTAAATAAATTTTTAATGAGTCTCCGCAAGCTAAAGAACCTGCTTCTCCAATAGCATCTGCATTATCAATTTTCCCAACATTTCTAGGGTTTCTGTAATGGTCGATAACTTTATCTGAATAATCCCACATATCTTTTATCCTTTTATTGTCTAATACGATAATTACATTTTATAATAAAAAAAAATATGGGAGTACTTGCTTAATATAAAATTAATTATTTGTTAACCAATTGGTATAGTTGCTTTCTTTGCAGAGTGAGAAGCGGGAAAATTTTTTATTAAAGGGACTTTTAATTCTTCAAATATATAGTTTATATTTTCATCAATATCTAAAAAATCTCCTATCGCAACTGCTTCAACTTGTTTGCAAAGTTTTTTTATATTGAATAATTGTGTTATCATTTTATCTATTTTATATGCAGGTTCATTTAAATCTTCCAAAAATAATATAAATTTGAAGTCGGGAATAAAATCCAGTCCACAAAGTGATACTAGTGTTGCTAAGTTTCCACCGAAAAATTTCCCTTCATAATCAAATTTTCCTGTTTGTGTTGTTTGAAAAAATTTTTCTATAGTGTAATCACATAAATTTTCTTGTCCAAAATCACTCATAATCATTGGTCCTGAAAAGGTTGATAGTCCTGCTCGTTTTATAAACATTGAATTTAAGGCCGTAATATCTGAGTAACCACAAAATATTTTTGGATTTTCTCGAATTATATTGTAATCAATTTTATTGATTAATCTAATAGCGCCATATCCGCCTCGCAAACAAATAATTGCATTGACACTTTTATCAAGAAACATTTTGTGCAGAGCATCTAAACGTTCTTTATCGGTTCCTGCCAAATATCTGTTTTGGGAGTATATATTGTCGGATAGTTTTACATTAAATCCTCTTTTTTCAAAAAATGAAATACCTCTTTTTAGATTTGTATCGTCATCAATTCCGCCCGATGGCGCAAGTATTCCTATTGTATCTCCATTTTTTAGTAATGCCGGTTTAATAATTTTCATATTTTCCCCATTATTCTTTTGATTATGTTATCATATTACCATGAATGAAAAATATATACCTTTGTACAGAAAATATCGACCTCAAAAACTTGAAGAAGTTGTAGGGCAGGAACATATAAAAAAGGCATTAAGAAATGCAATAGAGTTAAATAAAATTTCTCACGCCTATTTATTTACAGGACCGAGAGGTACTGGAAAAACATCTACGGCACGTATTTTTGCGAAATCTTTAAATTGTAAAGAAGGACCTACTGTAAATCCATGTGGAGTTTGCGAAAATTGTATTGATATTACAAATTCAACTCCAATGGATGTAATAGAAATTGATGCTGCAAGTAATCGTAAGGTTGAAGATGCACAGAATATTTTAGAAAAGGTTATGTATGCTCCGGTTAATAGTCGATATAAAATTTATATTATAGACGAAGTTCACATGCTTTCAACAACCGCATTTAATGCGTTGCTTAAAACATTGGAAGAACCGCCTAAAAATGTAATTTTTATTCTTGCAACAACTGAAGTTCATAAAGTTTTGGATACTATTAAGAGTCGTTGTCAAAGATTTGATTTTAAAAGGATTACAACAGATGACATTGTAAAGCACCTTAGGTATATTGCTGATAAAGAAAAAATTAATATAACTGATGATGCTTTATTTACGATTGCAAAAAATTCTGCAGGTGGAATGCGTGATAGTATTGCTCTATTGGATCAATTGAGCGTGCTTGATGGAGAGGAAGCTATTTCTACAAATGATATTAATAATCTTTTAGGAAGGCTGTCTTTTGATACATTAAATTCTTTGGCAGATAAAATTGTAAATTCAGAGCCACAAGGCGCAATCGAGGATTTAGAAAAAATATATAATTCCGGAAATGAACCTGTGCAAATTTTAACCAATTTGATGGATTATTTAAAGAATTTGTTAATTATTAAAAATTGCAGGAAAGAAATTGTTTTTGAATTGACTCAAGCAAATGAAGCTCAAGTTGATGCTTTATCAAAGCAGGTTGAAAATATTGAAACACATCAGATTGTTTTTCTAATTGACAAGTGTTCTGAGTACATAAAGGAATTAAAATTAACTAATAATCCGCGTTTATGGTTGGAAGTTGCAATAATTGATCTTGCCAATTTAACGGAAAATACATCTCTTATTGAGCTTCAAAATAGAATTGCACGACTTGAAGGAGGTGCAGTCCAACCAATTAAAGTGGCAGCATATAAAACTCCTCCGGCTCCGGTTATGAAGCAGGATATAGGACATGCAAAACCTGATATTGTTATGCAAAAAGAAGTTGCTAAACCGCAAGTTCAGACTCCAAAAACAGTAGCTTCTGTACCAATTCAAGAAACTGCTCTAGTGGTCGCAAAAGAAGAAAATGAAAAAGAAAATGATGATTTTTCTCCTATGCCAAAATCTAAACCTGTTGACAGTTCAGACATTTCTGTATTATGGGGACAATTGCTAGCCTTAATTCAAAGTCCGCCGACAAGAGCTCTTTTGAAACAATGGGCAAATCCGGTAAAAATTACTCCGGAAGAAACAATTCTTTCGATGAAAAATGAAATCTTTTTAAATCAGGTTCAAAGTGGAAATAAAAAACACGCTATTATTGAAGCTCTGGATAGTTTATTTGGACAATCAAATTCTAATGTTGTTGTGCGCCTCCCTCATCCTGATGATGCTCTGGTTAAACCTGCTACTGCTACAACTTCGCCTGTCAGGCAATCTCAACCAAAACCAGAATTAAAACCATCCCCTGTTATGAAACCGATTGAAAAAGCTTCGGAAGTTGAGGAAGTAGAGGTTAATGAGTTGCGTGAAGAAGTAGAAAAAAAGGTTAAAACGGATGCAGCATCAAAAATAGAAGCTTCTTTACAC
>CAKUQA010000195.1 GCA_934675225.1 uncultured Candidatus Melainabacteria bacterium
ACCATAAACAGTACAAATCCTATTTATGTAACTTTTCCAATAGATTCAAATGATTTTCAAGAGCTTGCAAATGCGGACAAATCAAACAATATTAATAGAAAAGTTGAACTTATTATGAGTAACGGAAGTAAATTCGCAACAACCGGTATTCAAGACTTTCAGGATAACAAAGTTGACCAAACAACAGGTACTGTAACAATGAGAGCTACTTTTGCCAATCCAAACAACGAACTAATTCATGGAGAATTTGTAACAGTTAAATTATATTCAAATAATCCGGTAGAAGTTCCTGTTGCACCTGTAACAGCCGTTTTAGAAAACCAAGCCGGCAAATATGTTTATAAACTTGATGAAAATAATATTCCTCAACTGGTTTACGTAAAAACAGGTGAACAAAATGGAGATAACTGGATTATTAAAGAAGGTCTGAAAAAAGGCGACAAAATTGTAACAGAAGGTCTCCAAAAAGTTACCCCTGGTAAACCTGTAAAAATTGTTACAGAAGAAGAAATGAAAAAAATTAAAACAGAACAAGTAACTACAAAAGAGAATAAATAAGCCTGCTTTTAAAGCTACAAAATTAAAAAATTTATTCAATTTAAATAACAAGGATTACTAATGCCAAACGATAAACAAAATGAACAAAATCAAGGAAATTTATTTATAAGACGCCCAAAACTTGCAATTGTAATTTCTCTTGCTATTATGATTGCAGGAGCTTTAATGATGTTAATGCTTCCTTTGGAAGAATATCCGTCAATTACTCCGCCGCAAGTAGTTGTTACCGCAACTTATGCCGGAGCAAGTTCGGATGTTGTTGAAGATACAATTGCAGCGCCTGTCGAAGCCCAATTGAATGGTGTACAGGATATGATTTATATGTCCTCAACTTCCCAAAATGGTCAATACCAATTAACATTGTATTTTAATATTGGTTCTGACCCTGATATGGCAGTTGTAAACGTACAGAACCAGCTTCAATTGGTTACACCAAGGTTGCCTGAAGAAGTTCGTCGTTATGGTTTGTCAGTAAAAAAATCAACCGGTGGCCCTGGGTTAATGATGATATCAGTAAATTCCCCGACTCATACCTATGATTCACTTTATATTGCTAACTATGCTTCTATATATATTAAAGACGAACTTGCTCGTATTAAAGGGGTTGGTAAAGTTTCAGTATTCGGTTCATCAGATTATTCTATGAGAATTTGGCTTGATGCTGCTAAGATGGCAAATCTTGGAGTTTCAGTTTCAGAAGTCAGTGCCGCAATTCAGTCTCAAAACACTCAAGTTCCGGCAGGTGACTTAGGTGTTGAACCGATGAAAAATAAACAAATGATTAAACTCACAATGCGTACAAAAGGACGTTTGAAAGATGTTTCTGAATTTGAAAATATTATTGTTCGTTCAAAAGCTGACGGTTCACAAATAAGATTAAAAGATATTGCCAGAGTTGAACTCGGTGCTGAAAGTTATTCTTACTTTTCTCGTATAGGTGGAAAAGATTCTGCAATTATTTCTATAAGCCAGTTACCGGAAGCTAATGCGATTGATTTATCTAATAAAATTACTAAAAAAATGGAAGAATTAAGCAAAGGTTTTCCACAAGGTATTGAATATAAAATTCAACGTGATGAAACAGAATTTGTTAGAGAATCTATCAAAGAAGTTATTAGTGCAATCGGACTTGCTATTTTGCTTGTAGGAATTGTTACTTATATGTTTTTAGGCAGTGGTAGAGCAGCATTAATTCCGTTTTGCGCAATCCCTGTTTCTTTGGTCGGCGTATTCATATTTATGAATATACTCGGTTTTTCAATAAACTTATTAATCCTGTTCGGTTTAGTATTGGCCGTTGGCTTGGTAGTTGATGATGCAATCGTAGTATTGGAGAATACGCAAAGACATATTCAGGAAGGCAAATCTCCTGTTGATGCAACAGAAGTTACTATGAAAGAAGTATTTGGTGCAGTACTTGCGACATCACTCGTTTTGATGGCAGTATTTGTTCCTGTATCTTTTATGTCAGGAATTACGGGGCAAATGTTTAGACAATTTGCATTATGTATTGCTTCCTCAATCGGTTTATCAACTCTTGTTGCCTTAACTCTTGCACCTGCTCTTTGCGCGATGATTTTAAAATCAGGTGAAGAAAAAGCTGACTTTGAATTTATACAAAAATTTGACGATTGGTTTAGCGGAATAAGAGATAATTATTTGAATGGAGTAAAAATATTTATAAATTCTCCAAAACTAACATTATCACTGTTAGCCGGAATTGTTATATTTACATCTCTAATGTTCTGGTTAATCCCAAAAGGCTTTCTTCCTACAGAAGATAAAGGTGCTGTTTTTGCTCAAATTCAATTGCCTGATGGTTCATCAGCATCAAGAACAAATATTGTTGCAAATGAAGTAGAAGAACGAATTTTAAAAATTCCTGGGGTAGAAAATACAATTACTCTTGTTGGTTTTTCAGGAGAAAATACAGCATTAATTGTTGCAGAATTATCAAATTGGTCAAAGCGTAAATCCAAAGACCTTTCTATGCAAAGTATCCTCGGAAAAATCAAAAAAGAATTCGCCAATTATCCGTCCGCAACAATTGCATCATTCTCACCACCATCTATTTCCGGTCTTGGTATGTTCGGTGGTTTTGAATACCAATTGTTAGACAAAGGTGACAGAACTCCTCAAGAGCTTTATGAAGAAGCTCAAAAAGTTATTGAAGCAGGAAACAAAAACTCCGCTTTTCAAATGGTATACACGTCTTTTACAGCAAACCTTCCTCAATTACTTATTAAAGTTGATGAAAATAAAGCACTTGCACAAGGAGTAAATATTTCTGAAATTTATAACGCATTATCAGGATATTTCGGAAAATCTTATGTAAATGACTTCAACAAATACGGACGTGTTTATCGTGTATATTTACAAGCAGATTCTGAATACAGAGAAAGACCAAGTGACATTGACAAAATATATGTAAAAAATAATTCAGGAACAATGGTTCCGCTATCAGCAGTGGTAAATGTTTCTAACATTGTTGGACCTTATAGCTTGACAAGATTTAATATGTATCCAGCAATTACAATAAACGGACAAGCCAGAAACGGAGTAAGTTCAGGACAAGCTATGTCGGCTATGGAACAAATTTCGGATGAAATTCTTCCAAAAGATATGGGATATGCTTGGTCCGGAAGTTCTTTACAAGAAAAAGAATCATCAGGACAAATTCTCCCTATCCTTGTAATGTCAATAGTTTTCATATACTTATTCCTTGTTGGACTATATGAAAGTTGGATGTTGCCTATTGCAGTATTATTAATTTCACCTGTAGCACTTGTTGGAGCATTGTTCTTCCAATATGTTGCCGGATATTCATTAGATTTGTATTCTCAAATCGGACTTGTTATGTTAATAGGTTTATCTACTAAGCAGGCAATTTTGATTATTGAATTTGCAAAAGATGCACATCAAAATGGAATGAGTATTAAAGATGCCGCTATGCAAGCAGCAAAATTAAGATTTAGAGCTGTTATGATGACTAATATTGCATTTATTTTAGGACTTTTGCCTCTTGTTTTTGCAAAAGGTGCAGGTGCTGCAAGTCGAAACTCCGTTGGTATGACAGTATTTGGCGGAATGATTGCAGTTGCATTTATTGGAACATTTTTAGTTCCGGCATTTTTCGTTCTTGTTGAAGAATTAAAAGTTTATACAGCTCATAAAGCTCGTGAATTACATCTAAAAAAGGATAATAATAAATAATGTTAAAAAAAATATTATTACTCAGCATAATCATAGGTATGACAACTACAAACGGATTTTGTGCCGATATTGGGAACAAAGTTAACGAAAAAGAATACCCGACTGCAGATAAAGTTTTACCTGCAAAACCGGCACAACCCGACTTTGTAATC
>CAKUQA010000196.1 GCA_934675225.1 uncultured Candidatus Melainabacteria bacterium
ATATAATTCAATCGCAGCCGGTGAAAATACTTTTTCTTTTGGGTTGTTAGATGCTGTTATAAATAAAGAGAAAACACTCTTTTGTTATGCGGAAGTCGTGGATAAATGCGAGGGGATTTCCATATTGATAGATTACAATGAAGGAGAAAAAGTTGTCATAAGGGCAAATGATGAAAAGTTGCCTTCGAATGATTTTTCAGAATTTATTGCCGGTGGAAAATATGTTTGTCCTCTATATGTCTTGGAGCGTGTGAATGATTAAGCTTTGGCGCGGATTTCTTGTAGTGTTTGTATTTGTGGTGTTTGGCATTGGCTCACTACTATTAAGTTTTTTATTTATTCCGTTTGGTAGTTTGTTTTGGCATGGAGCAAAGAAACGTGAAAAATTCTCGCATATAATTCATAAATTGTGGTATATTTATACACAGTTTTTTGTAGTATTAGGGTTGATAAAGGTCGAAAAAATTGGTGTTGAGCAGGTAAAAGGAAAAATCATAGTTGCTACACATCCTACTTTTATTGATATTTTGATACTTATAGGAATTTATGATAATTCGTTATGTATTGCCAAAAAAGAACTTTTAAATAATATTTTTCTAAAAAATATTATAAAAAATGTTTATATTCCGAATAATATAGAGCTTGATGACTTTAAACAAATTTGTACAGAAGCGCTAAATGACGGATATAATATTATAATTTTCCCAACCGGAACAAGAACTGTCCAAGGAGAAGAATTAAAAATACACAAAGGCTCTGCTGCTGTGCAAATTGCTTCGGGTGCTGATATTCTTCCCGTAAAATTGGATTGTGATTATCCGTTTTTACAAAAAGGAAAGCCAATATATAATGCCGGAGATAAGGTTATAACATATACAATTAAACAGTTAGAACCAATAAAATTGTGTGACTTTAACGAAAGCTCCGATATAAAACTTCGTAAAGCGATTTCTGAAAAAATCAAGTTTGACTTTACACATTAGTTAGGTTATAAATATATTAAGCGAGTGAATTAAGATGAGTATTGAAAACGAAATTAAAACTCTAATTATTGAAGCTTTAGAGTTGGAAGATGTAACGGTTGATGATATAAATGATGAAGAACCTTTATTTGGTGGTGGTTTAGGGCTTGATAGTATTGATGCTCTTGAGTTGGGTATGGCTTTGAAGAAAAAGTTTCACATCAATTTGAAGGATGATAAAGAAGAAAATAAAAAGCATTTTTATTCTGTTAAAACAATGGCAGAAATGGTTAAAAACAATATTCAATAAGGATTTTGCAGATGGCTAAAAAATATTCTAAAGAAGAAATTTTTGAAAAATTAAAAACTATTTTGGTAGACGATTTTGAAATTGCTCCGGAAAAATTAACGCTTAATGCAAATCTTTTCGAAGATTTAGAGCTTGATAGTATTGATGCCGTTGATTTGGCTGTCAAATTACAAGAATTTACGGAAAAGAAAATTTCCCCGGAAAATTTTAAACAAATTAGAACAGTCAATGATGTTGTTTTGGCTATAGAAGAATTGTTGTAATTTAATGTATTAGAAATAAATAAAAAAACACCTTCTTTTATTGAGAAGGTGTTTTTGTGTATATTTTTAATTTAATTTTGTTTATTAGTTGTCTTTATTGCCTTCGTTTAACAAACTTGTTTGAGAAACATTAGACTGAGCTTCTTGTGCATCCATAGCTGCTACGTCTTTTTTTACTGTTTCATCTTCGTCAGGATTTAATATTTTGTTAACAGAAACAACAGCATCATTGTCTGTTAGGTTTTGGGCTCTTACTCCTGTAGCCGGACGTCCTTGGCGAGAAATTGAACCAGCATTTAATCTTGTGACAACTCCATTTGCCGTAACCATCATAATGTCATCTGATTCTTTCACGATAGTTAGTGCAACGAGTTTTGATGCGGTAGATTTAAATTTAGTTGCAATCAAACCAATTCCGCCTCTGTTTTGGCTTCTGAATTCTGATAATTTTGTACGTTTGCCAAATCCGTCAGATGTTACAACTAATAAATCTGCGTCATAGTCTCTTGGAACAATATCACATCCCACAATTTCATCACCGGTTCTCAATTTCATAGAAGTTACGCCTCTTGCGCTTCGACCTAAAGGTCTAAGGTCTTCAATCGGAAATCTTATTGCCATACCGCAAGATGTACCGATAATGATTTCATCTCTTGCTGCTGCAAGTTTTACCCAATTAAGTTCATCACCTTCTTCCAGCCCAATTGCGATAATACCGTTTCTTCTGATATTTGAGAAGTTGTCAAGTTCAATTCTCTTAATATAACCTTTCTTAGTAAGCATAATCAAATTCAAGTCGTGAGAGAAATTGCTAACAGGTACTACTGCAGTAATTCTTTCATCTTGGTCTATCGGAAGAACATTCACAATTGGCAAGCCTTTTGATTGGCGACCTCCTTCAGGGAAGTCATAAACGCTTAGACTATAAACTGTACCTTTTGATGAGAAGAATAATACTTTATCATGCATCATAGCAGTGAAGAAGTGTTGTATATCATCATCCTCTTTTGTCTTAATACCTGATTTGCCTCGTGTTGCACGATTTTGGCGTTCAAAAGTATCGAGAGAAATTCGTTTTAAATAACCTTGGTGAGTAATAAATACAGCCATTGGAGTATTCGGGGTCAAGTCCTCAATCGTAACCTCTCCTTGTTCCGGCAAAATTTGAGTTTTTCTATCATCACCATATTTTTCTTTATCTTCCAGTAATTCTTTTTTAATAATGTCAAGAATTTTTTGACGACTGGCAAGAATTTCTTCGTATTCTGCAATTTTCTTTAAAAGTTCATCATATTCAGCTTTAACTTTATCTTGTTCCAATCCTGTCAATCTTCTTAGTTGCATTTCTAAAATTGCATTTGATTGGTCAACATCAAGTCCAAATCTGCTCATTAAGCCTGTTCTTGCATCATCGGTAGTTTTTGATTTTTTGATAAGTTCAATAACTTCGTCAATTGAGCCTAAAGCAATAATTAAGCCTGCTAAAATATGAGCTCGAATTTTAGCCTTTTTAAGGAAGAAGATTGTACGTCTTGTAACAATTTCAACCCTATGTTCAACGAATTCTGAAAGAACTTCAAACAAGTTCATTAATCGAGGTTGTTTTCCGCACAATGCTAACATATTTACCCCAAAAGTTGTAGCTAATTGAGTAAATTTAAACAAGTTGTTCTTAACAACGTCAGGCTTAGCGTCTCGTTTAAGTTCAATTACGATACGCATACCTTCTCTGTCAGATTCATCCCGAATATCAGAAATTCCTGTAATTCTTTGTTCTTTAACAAGTTCTGCTATTTTTTGGATAAGCGCCGCTTTGTTTACTTGATATGGAATTTCTGTTACAACGATTGCAGTACGGGCTTGACGACCGTTTCCTCCTGCAATTTCTTCAAAATTCGCTACAGCCTGCATTTTAATAGAGCCACGACCTGTTTCATAAGCTTGCTTAATATCACTTAAACCAACGATAGTAGCTGCGGTTGGGAAGTCAGGACCTTTTACGTATTCCATTAATTCAGAAACAGAAATATTTGGATTGTCAATCAAAGCAATTGTTCCATCAACGATTTCGCAAAGGTTATGAGGAGGAACGTTTGTAGCCATACCAACAGCAATACCGGAACAGCCGTTTAACAATAGCATTGGAAGTCTTACCGGTAGGACAGACGGTTCTTGTAATGAACCATCAAAGTTTGGTTCAAATTCGACTGTTTCACAATCAATATCTGCAAGCATAGATTGAGTGATTTTATGCATTCTTGCCTCAGTATACCTCATAGCGGCTGCTCCATCACCATCAACAGAACCAAAGTTTCCGTGACCGTCAACGGTTAAATATCTGGTTGAGAAGTCTTGTGC
>CAKUQA010000197.1 GCA_934675225.1 uncultured Candidatus Melainabacteria bacterium
AGCGTTATCAGTAACAGGAACATAAGAATCTACCGCAATAGTAACAGGTCCCATACCCAAGAAGCCAAATGCTACCAAACCAAATGCAAATACTGACGGATAAATCATAACTGCATCCGGAATGTGTAGTGATGCTACATAAGCAATTCCCATCAATAGTACGATAACCATACCAATCCAAAATGCTGACATATTACCGGAAACAATACCTGAAAGGATTGTCAAAGAAGCTCCTCCTTCACGAGAAGCAGTAACAACTTCTTCTGTGTGTTTTGCTTTTGGAGAAGTAAATATTTTAGTAAATTCAGGAATCAAAGCAGCACCCAAAGTACCACAAGAAATGATTGCTGAAAGAACTAACCATAGTTTATTACCCATATCGGCCAACAACCAATGGCTTACACCAAATGTCATAACAATTGACAAAATTGATGTCAACCAAACAAGGTTAGTTAATGGTTTTTCAAAATCAAATTTATCTGTCTTTGCAGCATAAATTTTATCAGCAACGCCATTAATCCAATATGCAACTACAGAAGTTACAATCATTAAAAATCTCATTACAAAAATCCAAGTCAACAATTGAACTTGGTTTTCTTTACCAACAACAGCTAACAAAATAAATGAAACAAGAGCAACACCTGTTACACCGTAAGTTTCAAAACCGTCTGCTGTAGGGCCGACAGAATCTCCGGCATTATCACCTGTACAATCTGCAATAACACCAGGGTTTCTTGGATCATCTTCTTTAATACCGAATTGAATTTTCATCAAATCAGAACCGATGTCTGCAATCTTTGTAAAAATACCACCTGCAACACGAAGCGCAGAAGCACCTAAAGATTCACCGATAGCAAAACCGATAAAGCAAGCACCTGCGATTTCACCCGGTACGAATAACAAAATTGTCAACATCAAAATAAGTTCAACTGATACAAGACAAACACCAATTGACATACCTGCTTTCAAAGGAATATTCAAGATATTCAAAGGGTTTCCTTTTAAAGAAACGAAAGCAGTTCTGGCATTAGCTAAAGTATTCATTCTAATACCAAACCAAGCAACAGCATAAGAACCTAAAATACCAATAACTGACCAAGCAAGAATAATCAAAACATGAGTTAAAGGCATGTGTTGCAAATATCCGAAGTAGAAAGCGATACAAAGACCAATTAATACTTCTAATACAAACAAAAATTTACCTTGTTGAATAAGGTAAGTTTTACAAGTTTCAAAAATTGTGTTTCCGACTTCAGCCATAGATGAGTGAACATCCAATTTTTTAATTCTGAAGAATTCGACAAATCCAAATATCAAGCCAACAACAGAAATCGCAATACCCGTCAATAATAAATTAAAACTTCCGGAGCTTGCATCCTTGATACTCGGAACAACTAAATCTGCTTCACTCGCAAGAGCAGGTGAAACACCCATTAGCACAGTAGCCAATAGCGCCATCAATGCTTTTGGAGAAGTCAACTTTTTAATCATAATCTCTCCTTTTTTTATACAAGTTGTCCTACTATTAATTACTTAATAACAAACGCATTATAAAACAAATTATAATATTAAACAATACCACAAAAATATTAATAAAAAACTTTCAAATTAAGATTTTATTTACCTATTCCTAAAAAAGTTTTTAATTTCGTTGTTACATTTTTACATTTTTTTGCAATATTGCCATAGCCTAATTCTAACAAAACAAATCCCCTTGTAATAAGGCTTTTAGGTCTCACACCATCAGCAACAACAGCTCCATTACTTGCCAATACTATTCTTTTATCAATCGTTTTTTTATATTTTTGTTCTTTCAATGCATGCTTAAATAAATTAAACTGCTTTTTCAAAGCATTATTTTGTCTCATTTTTTGTTTAAATCGTTCAATAATTTGAGTTACATTTACACCATTCATACTATTTAACTGAGAATAAAAAGAAACAAGAGCAACGCCTTGAGCATCATTCTTATTGGCTAATTTTAGAAATTCTCTTGCTGCATTCCCTGCCTGAGGAACATCGTCTCTTAACTCTTTAATAGTCCTTGCGGCCCAATAATTATAAGCATTTACTGAATTAACTTTAAAATTTTTCATACATATACCTTTATACTTTCTACATATCCTAAACTTGCAAAAAGCGTAAATATAAAATTTTGCGAAAACAGCAAGATTTCATTAAGAAAAATTACGCAATTACTGCAAGTACACATCTTCTAACAATTTAATTTCAAATTCGGCACCTGCCGGAATAGATATCCTTGAACCTTTTGCCCAAATGGCAAAAATTGGAGAACCGGCAAAATTGACAGCATAAACAACTGCTCCAAAAATAGTAGGTATAGGGGCTATTATTATACCAACCGGATTATCTGCTAATTTGGCAGACGTTCTGCGAGTTTTTTTATAAAAATTTTCGCCTTTATCAACTTGTTTGGAAACACCTTTTATATAACCTCTTTTACCTTTTATGTTATTTAGAAAAACCTTTTTCAAATTTGCTTTGGTAATTTTCGCATGTACACTTTTCGTTGAACCGTTTACAACCATTCCATCAACCAATAACACTATCAAACCTCCATTCCCTGTGTATTGCGGAAGATGCGAATCTTCGACAACAGCAGTAAACTTTGTCCCTTCATTAATGGTTATGTATCTTTGCGTAACAGGTTTTATTGATGTAAAAGAAACTCTTGTTCCTTCTTTTTGATAATCAGATATCATACAATTGGATCTAACTCTGAACTTTGTTCCCTTTTTAATCCTAATTGCAGTCGATTTATCAAATTTGTAATCATTATCCATTTTTTTGATAACAAGTTGAGGTTTAGTTGTTTGCGTAACAGGCTGAGTCTTTGGAACAGATGAAATTGGATTATTTGAAGTTGTTGGAGTCTTGCTCCCTGTTGCCTGAGATTGATTAGGTGCCGTTTTGGGTAAAGCCGGCAGATTTTGTTCTAACGCTGAAGGATTGTAATTTTTTCGAATTTCTTCATCAACAGATGTATCTAACTCAAAAGCAAAAGACTTCGTGGTCAATAAAAGTAATAAGAAAATAAAAAAATATATACTAGTCCGTTTTTTCAAAATTTTCCTCACATTTTTGCATCATTAAATTGTATATTTGCTTAAGGTCTGTACCTGTACCGGTAAACGACAATGTAAAATCAAAACCTGATAAAGATTTGTTTGCACTTAATAAATATTTAGCAAAAAAAGAATAATGACTTAATATTTTATCAACTCTATATTTATTTTTTAAGCTAAATCCTATAAACTGAGTTTTTGAAACTGTTAACAATTCTAATTCTTTAATTTCATCCCATTTCACCCAAAAGCCCGTTTTTGAATAATTATTCGCACAATAAAAACCTTCTTTCGTTGCCGCAAAAATTATTTTTGGAGATATTAAAGCCCTCACCGAAAAAGGGAAACAACCAACTCCAAAAAAAATAAGTAAAACAACTCCTAAAATCATATAAGCAAGCGGGTTTCCAAAACAAGCACGTGAACCTGGTGTGCAAACGCCAGAAAAATAATCGGCAAACCAACAGAAAGTAATACCAATAAGAACAAAAAGAAAACAACCCAAACATTGAATCAAAACAAAAATTCGCTATTGTTTTATTTCACAAATCAAATTATTTGAGTCAATCTTCTTCACTTCTTACCTTTCACAATCAGTTATTTCAACAACTCATTAATTGCCTTTGCTGCTTTCTTTCCTGCTCCCATAGCATTAATTGCATTAGAAGCACCAACGGGAGCAACGTCACCGCCGGCATAAACTGTAGGGATATTCGTACATCTTGTTTCTCCGTCAACTACAATGTAGCCTTTTTTATCTGTAACAATATCCATTCCTTCAGCTTGAGC
>CAKUQA010000198.1 GCA_934675225.1 uncultured Candidatus Melainabacteria bacterium
TCACACATCATTCAATTGCTTGACCTTTGACGGATGAATATTTTTTAACCCGCCGATTAATGCTTCAAAACTATAGCCCCAAGGAGTTTTCTTATTCAAGTCAAGATAATATTTTTTTATTAATTCTAAATAGTGTGAATTATCTTTTTGTAAATACTTTAAAAGCAATTCAATAGGCAAATTTCCACCACCGCGCCCCATTCCAAAGGTTGTTGCATCAATACTGTAAGCCCCAAGCTCTATAGCTTTAATAGTATTTGTAAAAGCAAGTTGTAAATTGTTATGAGCATGAAAACTTATTTTTTCGAAGCCGCAATCCTGTAAATTTTTATAAATCTTTTCTACGTCATTTGGCATAAATGCCCCAAAACTATCTGCAAAATATATTGAATTTAGGATGTGTTTATTTTGCCAATTTTTCAAAAGTTTATAATCTGTGAATTTATCGGCGGTCATGAGATGTAGAAAGACTTCATATCCTTGTTCTTTTAAGTTTTCAACTGCTTGTATGGCTGTGGTTATTTCATGCGGATAGCAGGCAATTCTTATAAAATCAACTTTTTCTGAAACTTGACGAAGATTTTTGGCATCAAGCATCAAGCCTATTTTTATACCATGTTTGTTTATACATTTTGGTAGATTGTAACCGACTTCAAAATAATCTATTGAAGATTTTTCAGCGGCATTAAGAGTTGCTAAAATACAATCGTCTGAAAAATTCCATTTATTTACATGTCCGCCATCTCGTAAAGAGCAGTCTAAAATCTTTGTCATACAAGAAGTTTAGCACAAAAACTTTAACTATATTATTATTTTTTTGTTCTCTTTTTTATGCTAAAATCTGGTTATGTTTACAGGAATTGTAGAAGAAATCGGAAAAGTTAAAAGTTTTGACGGTAAAAGACTTGTTATCGAATGTTCAAAAGTTCTTGATGGAACAAAGCTCGGCGACAGTATTGCAATAGACGGATGCTGTCAAACCGTCGTTAATATCGCGCACAACTCTTTTTCTGCAGATGTAAGTTCTGAAACGCTTCGAATTATAAAAGGGTTTAAAGTCGGAACAAGTGTAAATTTGGAACGTGCTTTAACTCTCCAAACCAGAATGGGTGGACATATTGTTCAAGGTCATGTTGATGGAATTGCTAAATATATTGGAAATATGGAATTTGAAATTAATAATGAGCTTAATAAATATGTTGTTTACAAGGGTTCAATTACTGTAAACGGTGTAAGTTTAACTGTTGCCGGATGTAAAAAAAACGTATTTAATGTCGCAATAATACCTCATACCCTTCAAAATACTAATTTAAAAGATTTAAAAGAAGGTGATTTTGTTAACATTGAAACAGACGTTTTAGGGCGGTATGTTGAAAAATTTTTATCAATACAAAATAATAGTGTTACAGAAGATTTTTTGAAAGAAAACGGGTTTATGTAATATGGAAAACTTTAAATTTGATTCAATAGAAAGTGCATTAGAAGATTTTAAAGCAGGCAAAATGATTATAGTTGCCGATGATGAGGATAGAGAAAACGAAGGTGATTTAATCTGTTCCGGACAAATGGTTACACCTGAGATAATTAAATTCATGGCAGAAAATGCAAAAGGTTTGATTTGCCTTGCTATAGCACCGGAAATTGCTGAAAAAATGCAACTTCCGCAAATGGTAGAACAAAATAATGAATCAATGAAAACAGCATTTACCGTAAGTATTGATGCAGCAGAAAAATATGGAGTAACAACCGGAATTTCAGCTTTTGACAGAGCCAAAACAATTGAAGTTTGTCTTGCTCCTGATGCACAACCGTCCGACCTCCGTCGTCCGGGGCACTTGTTCCCTTGTGTAGCAAGAAAAGGCGGTGTTTTGACAAGAACAGGTCACACAGAAGCAGTTGTGGATTTAGCACGACTTTGCGGACATGTGCCAGCAGGTCCGATGTGTGAAATTATGGCAAAAGACGGACACATGGCAAAACGCGACGAATTATATAAATTTGCTCAAAAACATGGAATTAAATTTATTTCTGTTGCAGAATTAATTGCTTACCGCTTAAAATCAGAAAAAATTGTAACTCGAGAAGCCGAAGCTCATTTACCGACTCAGTTTGGTGAATTTGAAATATACGGCTATTTAAATCATTTAACAGGTCAAGAATGTGTTGCACTTGTAAAGGATGACGGTTCCGACAAAATTCCTTTGGTAAGAGTCCATAGTGAATGCTTGACCGGTGATATTTTCCATAGTTTAAAATGTGATTGCAATTATCAATTGCATAGTGCACTTAAAATGATTGATGAATATGGCAAAGGCGCTCTTGTCTATATGAAAGGTCATGAAGGCAGAGGGATAGGTATTATCAACAAAATTAAAGCTTATCATTTGCAAGAAGAAGGACAAGATACCGTTGAAGCAAATGTGTCTTTAGGATTTAAACCGGACTTAAGAGATTACGGCATGGGGGCACAAATTATTCGTGACCTTGGATTTAATAATTTTAACCTAATTACAAACAATCCTAAAAAAATCGTCGGTTTGAAGGGTTACGGATTAACTTTACATGATATAGTTAAAATACCGCCATACATAAATGAGTATAATAAACGGTATATGGAAACCAAAAAAGAAAAAATGCATCACATGATATAAGCATTTTGCAAAAATAAACAAGGAATTGAGAATATGACTGATGAAACCCAAAACTTTGAAGCAAGATTACTAACTCCAAATGATTATAAAGGATTTGCAACTGTATATAATGATTTTGTAGAAAAAGCTGTAAGCGAATATAATTTTGAACTTGAACCTCTTGATTTTGAAGGTTTTATTGATGCAGTTGAAAAAAAACTTATAGAATGTGTTGTTTTATTTGAAAGTGGTATTCCAACAGCATTTTTGGTATACACTACAGCTATTTCAGAAGCTATAGAATTAAACATAATTCACTCTTTCAAAATGGAAAACATGGTTGAAAGAGCTATGTATTTATTAAAGAAATTTCTTGAATTAACAAAAGCCGAAAGATTAGATAAAATAGTTTGCTATCCAATGTTAGGCTCACAAAAAGATTTAATAGGCGATATTGCACGTTATGGATTTAAATTTGTTGGTATTGCAGTTTTAAGATTTATGATGTCAGGAACAAATTCAAGAGATATCTTAAAAATTACTCAACTTGCACCACTTGATAGTGAATATAAGCTTGTTGATTGGCAAGATAAATATTTTGAAGATGCTGTTGAAGTTGTTCAAGAAGGTTTTGAAGATAGTGCAGATGCCTTATTTGACCCTAGATTTAAAACAATTGAGGGAACTCGTGATATTATAACCAAAATTGTTAGAAATATTTATGCAGAATTTTTACCTGAAGCAACAACTATCTTGCTTTGCAATAACATTCCTGTAGGCTTTTGCTTTATGAACCTTACAGGCGGAAGAATAGCTAATATTCCAATAGTTGCAATTCGCAAAGAACATCAGGGCAAGGGCTTGTCAAAACACATGCTTAAAAAATCTGTAGAAAAACTTATTGAAATTGCCGATAATGGAATAAAACCAATCAGCGAAGTTAATACCACTACAGAAACAAATAATTTCCAAGCATTGAAAATGTATCGTCACTTAGGATTTAAAGAAGATTACAATTATCCGCAATCATACTTACCTATTAAAAATTCATAAGATAATAGAAAAGGTTTAATGAGATTTTTCGCTTCGCTCAGAATGGCTATAATCGTCACTCTGAACTTGATTCAGAGTTATTAATACTAATTTTGAACCCCTCACCATTCCCTGTCTTGAATTTGCTTCACGCTCACAGAATTCCACAAAAGTGGCATCGCCACAGTTTGTTCCATCTGCTCGCT
>CAKUQA010000199.1 GCA_934675225.1 uncultured Candidatus Melainabacteria bacterium
ATATAAATCCTTATTTTTCTTCTTTAATAGAATTATGGGTTGAAGGAGCAGAATGGGAAACAATTACTGAGCAAATTGATATTGGTGAAGGTGATATTGTTCGTTCATTTAAGCGCGTTGTTGATGTATTAAGACAGTTTACAACGATTGATAATGTTCCGGAAGCTTTAGTCTTTACCGCAAGAGAAGCAATAAGCAAAATATTAAGAGAACCTGTTGATGTTGATTAGCAAAAATTTTTTTGTAGATGTATTATATACATGCTATGAAAATATCTGCAATATCACATGCTTTTAATAAAAAATTAATGCCTTTAGTCACAACAGTAGCTATGGCTGTTCCAATGAAAACAGCTGACAGTACAACAAGGTTATCCGCTCTTATGCAAGAAAATATTATAGCTACTTTGTATAAAATTGATGTAAATGACTTAGCAGGTTTAAAAATTATAAAAACAGTAAATTTTAAAGGTGGAGTGACTCATAAATTTGATTCAGCTTCTGTTGAAGTATTGAAAAATAGGATAAAACGTCCTGAAAAATTAATAAATTACAAAGCGCCGATTGAAAACAGTAAAAATGTTTATCTTGAACCATTCGGAATGTTTTTTGCAGATAGACCAATAGGACGTGATGTCCGTCCACACCTTGGCTTAGATATTTTTGTCAGTCCTTATTCTCGAAAACCAAAAACTCCTGTTATTGTACAAGCTCCTTTAGATGGAGTTGTTATTTCTTATAAAAAAGCGAGAGAAAATGATAATGTAATTTCTAATGCTGTTACAATGCTTGGTGTCGATGGTAGAAAATATTCGTTTGACCATTTGGCACGTACTACTGATTATAATGATTCTATTCCTTTACCCAAAGTTGGTACAATTTTAAAAGCCGGTGATAAAATCGGATATGTTGGAGCTACAGGTGAAACAACAATGTGGCATTTACACTTAATCGTTATGACAGATAAACAACTTGAAGCTCAAAAACAAAGTCATTTTTGGCTGACTTTATCTCAAAAAACGGGATATTGCTCTCTTAGTGGCCAGGTTAATCCTCTTGATGAGAAAAAGGCCGGTCCTATTGCAAAACTTTTAAATCAGTATAGAGTGCATAAATAATTCCGGATTAAGTGTTAAATTACCCTTATTTAGATTTGTAAAATCTTTGCTATAACTGGGTTGTATACCCTTGCGATATATGTTAAAATATGTTACAATACTAGTAGGAAGTTCCTGAAGATATAACAAAATAAGAAGCTGAAAATTATAAAACTTCCTATAGAGTTTAAAACAGGTTTCCGATGAGTGTTAATCCCCACCCCACTCTTTAATCAAAAAGGTATCCAAGACCCAAATGAGGTGAAATTATGGATACACTATTTTGTAATGCTGAAAATTATGAATTAAGAAAGATTGCTGATGTTGTTATTAATCTTTCTATAATCGGGGTTTTAGTTTTGTGTCAGGGGTTTTTGCCTATTCATGCCGGAAGTACTAAAGTCGCACAGGTGACAGCCCCTGACTTTGATACAGGACAAATTAAAATGAAAATTCTGAATGAAATTTCTCCTGAAATTCGTCAGAAAAATTTCAATACAATGATTCGAAATAAATATCCTAAAGCTGTTATTACAGATGTAACCGGTGGGGTAAAGCATATAAAACTTACAAAATATTATAATGGTAAACCGGTTAAAATAAATGTTATAGAAGCTGATATGAAATTAGCAAAAGATATAGAATTGACACCGGCACTATCATCAGGAGAAACATTAAAAAGTAGAAGGACAATTACAACTATTGCAAAAAATAATAATGCTATTGCAGCAATTAATGGTACTTATTTTAAACCTCAAACAGGTGTTCCTCTTGGAACTTTAATGATTAACAAAAAAATGTACACAGGTCCTATTTATGATAGAGTTGCTTTTGGTATTTTTGAAAACGGTACTCCTCAAAGATTTGATATTGCAAGAGTTCAGTTAAATGCTGTTATAAAAGGAAGCGGAAAAACTGTTAAAGTTAATAATATAAATCAACCTCGTATGTTGTCAACTTATGTTCTTGTCTATACTCCTGAATGGGGAAAATATGCTCCACAAGCTCCAAAATATGGAACAGGTTTACAAATTTCTGATGGTAAAATCATAAAAACTTCCGCTAATCCATTGGAAATACCTCAAAACGGTTATGTTATATCCGGTCCAAAGAGTTTGTTGTATCCGCTTTTAGATAAAAAAGATGCTGATTTGATTGTTAATACAAATCCTGAATGGAAAGGAGTTAAACATATTATTAGCGGAGGGCCATACTTAGTTAAAAATGGAGAAGTTTATGTTGATATGACAGCTCAAAAACTTGGAGCAATTGGTGGTAGAAACCCTAGAACTGCAATTGGTTATACTGCTGATAATAATTTAATTCTTGTTGCTGTTGACGGCAGAGAAGGAAGCTCGATTGGGATGACTTTAAATGAACTTGCTCGTTTTATGCAATCAATTGGTTGTGTTGGCGCGATTAATCTTGACGGAGGTGGTTCAACAGTAATGTATGTTAACGGTTCTGTCGTAAACAATCCTTATCAAAAAGGCGGAATTCCACTTTCTAACGCAGTAGTTTTATCTAAAACAAATAAAACATAAGTTAAAAATTAAGTAAATATCTCCTTATATCATAATATTTTCATCTGCATTCATTAGAACCCTTATAAAAAGGGTTTCTTTTTATCTGATATTTTGATCAATTATATCAGATACCCAAGGAATGTAACTATATTTACCTACAAATGATGTTACAGCTAAATAGATAATGAATACATATATGATTGTTTGTAGTATTGAATAATCAAAGATTAATGGCATATTTAGTAAAAAATTGATTTGAGCCACAAGTTTGTTTATAAACGGAATAAAACTAAGTATATTTGATAGCCAACCTACAAACATTGATAATACCGTAAATCCAAGAGAAATAAATATTGACTGGAATATATGGAATTTCAGAAAAGGCTTAAGACTTGCTTGTGTGAACAAGCCTATAATTAACCAAATAAATCCTACCATTCCCATTGTCAAATATGACAATGCCGCAATAATTCTTTCTATTAAATATGGGGTATTTTCTTTAATCATTTTAAACAGGTTCTCCGTTTCTTTTTTTGTCTATAAACTCATCTAAAACCTGTGTATATACAAGTCTGTATTCATCATTTTCAGGTGCTATATTAATAGATGCTCTATAAGAACTGATAGCTTGTTCTATTTCGCCTTTTAAATAATGCGCATTTCCAAGTAGCATGTAAGTCAATGCACTATTAGGTTTTAACCTAATGGCTTCTTTATATAATTCCATAGCTTTATCTAAGAAGTTGAAATTAGTATATAAATTTGCTCTTAAAATTTGAGCTTCAATTTCTGCAGGTTTAACATTTTGAGCTTTTTCATACATGGCAACAGCCATATCATATTCTCCAAATTCGGATAGTGCAATTGCATAACAAATATAGGCTTTATAATTATCACCTTCCATTTTTAAAGCTTTTTCAAAGTAGCTGTATGCTTTTTCTCGTTCTCTCATAAGAGTTAAAGTATTCCCTATGCAAATTGCTACAATTTTGTTATCAGGATTCAAAACAAAAACTTTTTTGTAAAGATTTAAAGCTGTTTCGTAATCAAATAATTTAAAACAAACATTTCCCATATCAATCAAGGCTGTAAGATTTTCAGGATCAAGAGATAATGCTTTTTCATAATAAGCTTTTGATTCAATATAATCTTCATTATCTTGGTATAAAAGAGCTATAGCATTATATATTTCCGGATTAGAAGAATTTAAATCAATAGCTCTGTTGTAATA
>CAKUQA010000200.1 GCA_934675225.1 uncultured Candidatus Melainabacteria bacterium
GGCAATAGGAGCTATTGCGACATCTTTATATAGTACTGCAAGACTGGTTTCCGGTGGTAAGGCTATGGCTCTTGGTTTGGTTTCCGGTGCTATAATTAACAAGATTGGTGAAGCTGTTGATAACGCTCGAAAAAAATATACATTGGATGTTTCATTCCATACTAAAGAAGTTAAGGATATGTTCAAACCTCAATCAAATAAAGTATAGTAATATGCTGGATTTTTGTTAGAATGCAGGTAGAGGAAACACTATGACAAAGACAGAAGATACAATCAGATATAAATTAGAACAACGAGAAATTGACAATTTGAATGAATATGCAACAAAGAGTCGTTTTACAAAAGGCAGAAAACGAAAGACGGAACCTTGCCCTTTGCGAACAGAATTTCAGCGTGATAGAGACAGAATTTTGCATTCAAAAGCATTTCGACGTCTAAAACATAAAACTCAAGTTTTTTTATCACCGTTTGACGATCATTTTAGAACTCGTTTGACACATACATTGGAAGTTTCTCAAATTGGCAGAACAATTGCAAGGGCTTTAGATTTTAATGAAGATTTGGTTGAAGCTATTGCTTTGGGGCATGATTTGGGACACACTCCGTTTGGTCATTGTGGAGAAGGGGTTTTGAATGAACTTGTAAAAGGTGGTTTTCATCATAATATTCAAAGTGTTAGAGTTGTAGAAGTTTTGGAAGATTTAAATCTTTGTCAGGAAACAATTGACGGAATTTTAACACATACTTGGGGCTATACTCCCAAAACTCCGGAAGCACAAATTGTTCAACTTGCAGATAAAATAGCATATATAAACCACGATATAGAAGATTCTATAAGAGCAGGAATTATTGCAGAAAGTGATTTGCCGAGTGATTGTATTGAATATTTTACATCAATTCAGAGTAAACGTTTGAGCAAAATGATAAATGAAATTGTAATAAATTCTATTGGGAAACCGGAAGTTTCTATGAGCGAAGAAGGTTGGCATTACACTACAAAATTGAGACAATGGATGTTTGAAAATGTTTATGAAGAAGCCTCTCCTGCAAAATTGGAAGAAAAAAAGGCAAGAAATGTTATAAGAGAATTGTTTTTCTTATACTGTGATATGCTAAAACCCGTATGTGACGAGACAAAAATAGAACGTATTGTAACAGATTATATCTCCGGAATGACAGATAGATATGCGGTTGAAAAATATAAAGAAAACTTTATTCCAACAGGTTTTAAGTCTGGAGCAAAAGAAGATTATTTATTTAAACTTGCCGGTATATATTAATTTATAATATTGAAATAAAGGCACATGTATGTTAAAATATTAATATATATGTGATTAAGGATTAAAGAGGAGTTGGATTAATGTTTGACTTAAACGATATTATAAAAAAACGCCAAAGAACGGATAAGAGCGGTTATACTTTGGCAGAAGTTATAATCGTAATGCTTGTAATTGCGGTTGTTGTTGGCGTAAGTATAAAAATTATTAAAGCAAAATTAGATAATGTTGTATCTTATACGTACTATTCAGGATATTCTATTTTGCGAGGTGTAACTGGACAAATGGTTGCTGATTTTAGAGCAACTGATGAAACTTATACCAATGTTGCTTATGTAGTACCTATGAATAGAAATTTGCTCGCAAATAAAAAAGAAAACTTTTTTGCAAAAGTGGCTTTTTATTTCCAACATATAGGTCAACAACCGGCATGTGCTATTAATAATAGGGGGGATATGTCTGTAGATCTTGGCGACGGGCTTCCAAGTACAGGAACTATAACTTGTCCAATTGGTCAATATAGATGTGATATTGGATCCCCTGGAGCTATAAGACATTCAGCCCCTAGTGGTTCTTCAGGAATTGCTTATTATTATTGCTGTCCGAGATCTGCAGGTCCATGTCCTGGGGTAGTTTGTACAGGTTTTACAACTTTAAATACTACATCTTGTACTTGTGTTTGTAATAGGGTTTGTGGGCCAGGAAAAACTTTAAATGAGTCAAGTTGTACATGTGAAGATGTAACACCTACCCCAGCTCCAGTTACACCTGACCCATGCTCTACTCCTACAGATGCAGAAAAACAAGAACATTATTGTCAAGGTGAAAAATGGAATGCAACATCTTGTACATGGGTTGCAGAAAATCCATGGCCACCATGTGGTGAAAACGGTGAATTCAGCTGGAGTGAAGAATCATGCAGATGTGTTCCGGAAACCAAAACTGTACCTCGTAGCGGACAAAATTTCTGTGAAAAATTTGTAGCATATTCAAATACAAAATCAGGTTCTCCTGAATGTAATGGTAGCGAAATTTCTTCTACTTTGACAGACTTTTCTGAAAAAACACCTGATATAACTTTACGTAACGGTATGAAGTTGTATAACGTTCGTCAAACTCCTGCAGAAATTGATGTTTTACAAAATAATACAGCCGGAGGTTCTTATGACGGCGTTCCAAACGTAAATACTTTTGGTTATACAGTATACTTAGATATTGATGGAGATAAAGGTTCTTCAACTTTATGGGAAGATGTATTCAAATTCTATATAACAATGTCCGGTAAAGTTATTCCAGGCTTTTCCGGCGATATTGGAGCTTCTAATCGTCATTATTTGATGACTAGTGTTCAAAAAGAAGAAATTACAGCTGATGGACACCGCCAAATAAAATGGATAAAGAAAAGTGTTCCATTTAAAGAAGGAGCTTGCGCTTCAGGATATATTGGAATAGGCACAAGTTATTGTTCTGGAGAAACTCTTTCTACTGAATGTCCGGTAGAAACAGGTAATACATGTTCTTTAAAACACATAAGTCCTGTAAAATTCTTCTAGAATAATATAATAATAAAATTCTAAAAAAGCTTAAGATTTTATCTTAAGCTTTTTTGTTTAGAGAAAAATTTTTCTCTAATTTCCACTTTACCAAATTTTTTTATTAGTTTATAATTGTTTTATGGAAAGAAATATTGTAAAAATTCAGGGGTTAAACGTAGATTCTTTTTCTTTTGAAGAAGCGGTAGATTATGCAAAAAATATTTCAGGTCAAGTTGTTACCATAAATCCTGAAATGATTGGGAATGCTGTAAATAATAGTGAGTTTGCCGATATAATTAATAGCGCAGAGCTGGTTATTCCGGATGGAATTGGGGTTGAAATCGGACTCAAAATTTTGGGATACAAAGTTCGAAGAATTGCAGGAATTGAATTCTCTCATAAAATGATTGAAGAATGCGCCAAAAGAGAACAATCTGTAGCTTTAGTCGGAGCAAAACCGGAAATAGTTAAGAAAGCAAAAGAAAATCTTGAAAAAGAAATTTCGGGACTTTATATAACTTATGTACATGATGGTTATTTTGATGATGACGATATGATAATTAATGAACTAAAAATTCGTCAACCTAGACTGGTTTTATGTGCATTAGGTTCTCCAAAACAAGAAGAATTTATATATAAAGCTAAAAAAGTTTTGCCGGAAGCTTTGTTTATCGGTGTTGGTGGAAGTTTTGATGTTTGGTCTGGAGTTGTTGAAAGAGCTCCTGAAATTTATCAAAAGTTGGGCTTGGAATGGTTATACAGAACGGTTAAAGAACCAAAAAGGTTTAAACGTATTTTCCCGACTTTGCCGTTATTTGTATTGAAAGTATTGCGAGAAAAGTTTGTTCCAAAAGGAGTTTAATATGTTGACTGATGTAGAAATTAAGGAATTAAAAGATTTAGCCAAAAATAATAGAAAAAATGTTTTGAAAATGGTATATAATTCTCAATCCGGACATTTGGGAGGTGCTTTGTCTGCGGTTGAAATTATGACCGTATTGTATAACAAAGTTATGAAT
>CAKUQA010000201.1 GCA_934675225.1 uncultured Candidatus Melainabacteria bacterium
ATAGCAGAAAAATTATAATAAAACAAACAAAATAAATTGCAAACACATTGTAAACAATCTATAAGCAAATCAGTCGACTTAACTAGCCGACTGATTTGATGTTATTTTAGATTATTATTAACAAAAATTATTTAATCACAAAATCTGTTGTAGATTGAGGTCTTGTTGTTGAGTAAGACGATGGAATATCATACTGCCCATAAGACTCTGCACGAAGTTGTTCCATGTAAACTTGACCATTTTTTACAATTTGTTGTTGTTGAGTCAAATTCTTTTCAAGATTTGTTAAAACTTGCTCAGCATAAAGTTCTGCACCTTCTTTAGTTTTTCTTGCATCTTCTTCTGCTTGAGCTCTAATATTATCAGCTTCTTCCAAAGCTTTACGTTTATATTCTTCACATTCTTGTTGAACTTGAGTTCTAATTTTTACACCTTCACGTTCCAAAGCTTTAATAAAATCAGCTTCCGACAATTTTCTATCAGCTTCAGCTTGCGCATCACTTATAATCTTTTCAGCTTTTTGTTGAGCTTCAATTTGAAGTTCTTCTCTACGTCTCAAGAAATCTCTTGCTTCTTTGATTTCTAATGGTAAAGACGCATATATTCTATCAATTAACGCTTCAATTTCTTTTGTTTTTACGACCGTTAGTTTACGAGGAATAATAGGAAAACCTTCCTCCAAAGCGATTTCCAACGTTTTTAATACTTCATATACAGCATTCTGTTGTTGCATGACACATATACCTTTCTTACTCTACTAACATTCTACATAAGCGTATATTAATTGTCAAATACATGTTATCGAAAAGGCTACATAAATTAACATTTTATACACAATCGTTATAATTTTATTTTCTTGATTTCAAATACTCATTAACAGCTTCCGGCACAAACTTTGAAACATCCCCGTTATTTAAGTATATTTCTTTAATCGTACTTGAAGAAATGAAGTTATATTTCGGTTTTGTGGTTAAAAACACAGTTTTAATTTCACTTGCTAAAGCACTATTCGCTTGAGATAGTTGCATTTCATATTCAAAATCAGAAACTGCTCGCAACCCCCTAATCAAAACTGTTGCACCCTTTTCTTTTGCATAATTAATTGTCAAACCTTCAAATGCATCAACTTCAACATTCGGCATGTCTTTTACACTTGCCCTAATAAGTTCAACTCGTTTTTCAAATGGTACAAAACCCACTTTTGCAGAATTATGAGCAACTGCAATAATAACTTTATCAAAAATTTCTGTAGCAGTTTTTAAAATATCAATATGACCTTTTGTAACGGGATCAAAACTCCCAGGATAAATAGCTATTTTCATTGAATTTTCCTTTTTGCTCTTATTATAACACAAGAAATGTTTGAAAATAAATAAGTATATTTCTAAAAAAGTTTATCCATATTTTTAAAATATTAACTTTTGTAACATTGTATCAAAGTTATGCAATTTTTATATATAGAAATACTTTATATATATGTAAGACATAAAAAACAAAATGCGAAAGCATAAAATATAAATTTTACACTACCTACTACACTTTCTACCTACTTTACACGAGAAATCATTTAAGATTTTAAACCTTCTGAATTTATTTAGAAGGTTTTTCTTTGTATTTATAATAAAAAATACATATACAAAAAAGCACCTCTTTCGAGATGCTTTTTTGTTAAATTTTAAGACAAGAACTATTTAAGTCTTACGTTAACAGAAGTTCCTTTTTTAGAAATTTCAACTTTATCTTCTCTCGCTAACCAGCCAAGACCTAGGTCTGCAAAGTTACCTTTAAGATCTAATTCTTTTTTCATTTTAGAGAAAGTTGATTCTCCGTTATCATTCAAATAGTTGTAAATTTGACCAGCTGATTGACCAATTTTGTCTAATAATTCTTGCATAATTAAACCTCCAATATTATCTAGTTTTACCTCTCCGTTTATGTAATTATAATAGTCTAATGTCTGAAAAAATGCAATAGTTCAGAAGGATGAGGACAAATTTTATTTTTTATTGTTCATGCTACAATTAATTAGAGAAGGAGTATAAATGTTAATTTCGGGCGATATATCAACGAATAAGACTGATTTTCTAATAAATGCTTATGCAGATTTATTAAATTCAGGCGTTAATTCTTCTGAAATTTTAGTTATCGTCCAAAATTCAAATCTTAAACAAAACTTCATAAATAAAACTTTAGAAAAACTTATTGTAAAAAATATTGAAAAATTACAAGTTAATTCGTTTTTCTCTCTGGTTTATAATGCAGTAAACGATAATTGGGCTTTTTTAGAAAACATTAATCCGTTTGAAAACCCTAAAATACTACCAAACTTAACCGGACTGGAAGTTTCACAATTTATCTTAAAAGATATTTTAAAAGATATAAAATTTAAAGGTTACAACTCTAAAAAATCGCTACTACATCAAATATTCAGAAGATATTCTCTTATTGTGCAAAACAATCTCTCTGACGAAGAAATTGAATGGCGTTCAAGAGTTTTAGGAGAAAGTTTCGCGGATGATGCCAAAATTACTTTAAAGAAATTGCTTTCAAAAACTCTTGCCTTAAGAGATTTTGATTACTTGAGACAAGGTTTAGTTTTTAATTACATTTATAAAAATTCTGATTATTTTAAAAATATTAAATACTTAATTGTGGATGATGGGGATGAAATAACTCCAATCTGTTTTGATTTTATTTCGTATCTTGCACCACAGTTGAAAGATGTTTTTATCGCTTTCGATGAAAAAGGAGCCAGCAGAACAGGTTATTTGAGCGCAGATAGAACTGCTGTTTGGAAATTTGAAGAAACATTTAAACAAAAAGCCGAAAAACTATCATCAACAAATAAACTTTCTACAGATGCAGAAAACTTATATTCAAATATTACAGAAAACAAATCACAAAACTTGGGAAATTTTTCATTAAATTCGCCGTCTAAAAGAGCCTCAATGATTGATGAAGCAATAAAACAAATTTCAGAACTTTTTGCCAAAAATGTAACTCCTAACGAAATTTCAATCATTACACCGGTAATTGATGACATGCTGAAATTTTCTCTCAGGGAAAACTTTCACTGCAACTTAATGTTTTTATCGGGTAGCGAAAAATTAATCCAAAACCGTTTTGTAAAATCTGTTCTAACAATTCTGAAACTTAATACTAATATGCAAGTTTCAGAATTCGATTTGCGAGTAGTTTTATCGGAATTTCTTGGTATTCCTATCAAATATTGCAAAAGTATTTTTGAAGATTTTATTGCAACTGGAGAATTACCGGAACACGAATTTACACTAAGTGAATATACAGTAAAATATCAAAATTTTCTCAATGTTTTAGAAAAATTAAAAGAAAATACCTCATCAAAATTATCAGAAAAAGTTTGTGATATATTCAATGAACTTGCGGAAATATACTATGTTAACCCTGTTGAATTGAATAAATTTAACTTTTTTGTAAAACAATTACAAGATTTTGAAAATGTTTTTGGGGCTAATTTTACTTCAAGACAGGAAGAAATTATTACACAAATTGAAAATTCAATTATTGCAGAAAATCCGTATTCTTCATTAGAAATATCTCCAAATGATTTGATAGTTTCAACTCCACAAAAAATTATTGATAATCAAATTAAAACAAAATACCAATTATGGTTAGATATATCAAATGACGAGTGGGTAAAAAGCGACACAGGGCCATTATATAATGCTTGGGTTTTTCAAAGAGGATGGGCTAAAGACGAATTTACAATTGACGACAATATAGAGTTATCAAAAGAAAAAACAGCAAGAATTTTAAGGAAGTTAACTC
>CAKUQA010000202.1 GCA_934675225.1 uncultured Candidatus Melainabacteria bacterium
GTTGTAATAAAATAAAGCTTTTGAAAAGTTTTTCCATTCCGCAAAAACATTTCCCATATTATAATAAATCAAATAGTTTTTTGGATTAATTACAAGGGCTTTGTTGTAATAGGAAAGAGATTTTCTAAAATCTTTTTCATAAAACCACATAGTTCCCATACCTACAAGAGCCTGAACATCATCAGGTTTTATAGCCAAAAGACTGTCTAGAACAGACATAACTTTGTCATAATCTTCAACCTGAAGATAAAGTTCTGATAGTCTGTGATAATTATCTACATTCTTAGGATCTTTAGCCATAGCTAAAGTCAATTCGTTTATTTTGTTGTTTATTTCTTCTCTATTCATTATTTATTCCTAGTTTGTTTATATTCGCCTTTAATTTGTTTGTGTAGTTGATAGTTAAAATAAGTGAATATTACAGTTAAGAACGCAAGTGTTGCGTACATTAATATATCTTCTTTACTCATTTTAATTCCTCCAAAATTATATCGATTTGATTATTTATAGAAAGTAAATTAAAAAGAAATACTAAATCAAAATATCCACCGATAACCATAAATGGTAGTAACTTTAAAAATGGTTGATTTACAAAAAACAACCCAACAACACCACTTGTTAAAACTATAACACTTGTGAATAAATTGTTTCTTAAAGCTACAAGATTTTTAACTTTTTCCTTATAGTACTCTCTCATACCTTAATTTTACACTATTTCTTGGATTTTGCAATAGTATTTCGAAATGTAACGACATAAAGAAAAGGCCCCACAGTTTTGTGAAGCCAATTACGTTATTAAAAAGTTTTGTATTCTTCTGAAATTTCTTTCCATTCACTTTCCGGTATACTGAACGCGTGATTCCAGAATTTTTCTATTGCATAAGTCTCACGTTCTTCTTTGTGTAAGATATGAACAACTACATCGCCATAATCAAGTAAATTCCAACGATTTTTAATATCGTTTTCCATTCTGATTGGAGAACGAGAGAATAATTCTTTAATACGTTCTTTTGTATTGTTCATCAACGCTTTTACTTGCGGAGTAGAATCTCCGGTTACAATAACAAAATAATCAGCCAATGATGATACATTACTAATATTTAGTATAGTTATATCTTTGCCCAATTTTTCGTCTAACGTTCTTGCAATAACACAAGCCAATTTTTTTGAATCAATTTCATTCATAATTCTTCCTTTATTAGTAGATTCTAACATAATTTTGTCAGATTTGCAAGTTGGCCAAAAATACTAAAGCAAACCCTCTCCTGCATTCGTAATGCTCACAAAAGTTCGCAAACAACTACTCCCTCTCTCTTTGTGAGAGGGTAGAATTTCTTAGTGAGCATTTGCGAACTTAGAAATTCGGGAGAGGGTTCAATTCAGGTGTTTTTTACTCAATTTCATCAATTCTTCTTTGGTGTCTGCCACCTTCAAAATCAGTGTGTAACCATACATCAACAATATCAAGAGCTAAGCATTCACCAATTGCGCGTTGCCCAAGACAAAGAATATTTGAGTTATTATGTGCTCTTGTAGCTCTTGCAGAAAAAGTATCAGAACAAAGAGCTGCTCTGATTCCTTTTACTTTGTTTGCAGCAATAGACATTCCGATACCTGTTCCGCAAATTAAGATACCTTTGTCTGCTTTGCCTGAAACAATTTCTTTTGCAACTTTTTGTGCAATAATCGGGTAATCACAAGAGTCAGTTGTATAAGTACCCATATCTTCGTATTCAAAATTGTGTTCTTTTAAATAATCAATAATTTTTGCTTTATATTCAAAACCGCCGTGGTCAGAACCGATTGCTATTTGAGTCATTATAATTCTCCTTGTGTAATACAAGATAATTATACTTTAAAAAAAATAAAAATCTCGAGTCTAATTCTCGAGATTTTTATTTATATATTATTATCAATTAATGTTTAATTGTTCCAGTTCCAAGACCTCTTAAGCCCAGTTTAGGATCATTTGGTTGTATTAATTCTCCATTTACTAATATGTAATCTTGTGCATTCATGGCTTTGCTTTGGCCGGTTTTAGCATCTTTAACACCTGTACATGTGTAGACCGGATACTCTTTGCCATTGTACGTTTTAGTTTTACCTGTTTCTTTATAGGTAAATACATTATTGCGGGTTGTCATTGTGTAGGTCCCATCATCATTTGCGGTGACAGACCCTGAAATATTAGCTTTTTCGCCAAGTTTCATATCTTTAATTACAGTAATACTGACATCTTTAAGACTTGGTTTTTCGTCTTTTTCTTCTTTCGTATCCTTGACTTCAGGTTTTGCTTCCGTTTTTTTTGAGCCATCTAAGATTGCTTGGTTCAATTCGCCTAAAGTTTTGCCTTCAAATTGAGTTCCATCTTTGGCTGTATAAACAAAAGTTATATTGCCGTCGGCATCAACTTTTACAGAATATTCTTTACCTAATCCTTTGATAGCATTTTGAGCTTGTTCAAGTTTTGTAGGTTCTTTAGTTTCCTTGGTTTCTGTTTTGGCTTCTCCGGCTCCTTCGGTTTTGCTGCTACCTCCGCCGCCACCGCCTATTCCGAACATTCCAAGGATATTGCCGAGTAAAGATGTCCCGAGACCGAGACCCATCATCCAGTTCATCCAACTAGGGGTGCTGTTACTATTGTTACAACAGCAACTGTCATCGTAAAAACCATATCCGCCACCAAAATTGTTATTTATTATGGTAGTGTTAGGAAAGACATTGACTCTGCCCATTCCTCGCATTTGGCCTGCTTTTAAATTGTGTGTTAATGATTGTCTGACTCCGCCAGACCATCCTGTTATACCATAATTGCTCATGGCTCTTACCTCTTATTTTATACTCTTATATATATAAAGTATATATTGATTTATATATTGCTAATATTGAAGAAATTGTTTACAAAAGTTAACAATCAAGATATCTATTATATATATACCCGTATAGTTAAATCCGCAAACACACGCAATAAAAAAGATAGGTTTTACGACCTATCTTTTTTTATTTATGAATTATAAAGTAAGTTTTACATTCCCTGACATTACATCGTCCATAGGGTAAGCTTTCCCTTTAAACATGATACAAACAACTCCTTTTTCTACTTTTATCGGTAAATCGTTTAGTGGACCATCTCCTCCATCTGAGGTCAATTTACAATATTTAGTCCAGTTCGCTTTAGGGTTGAATTTACCTGTTTTATGGTCTATAAAGTTTTCATTTTGTCCGCTGGTTCTTTTGCCTAAAGCGCTCCAGTAATCATAAGTTCTACCAGAAGATTTTAGATTGTATTTATGACCATCAATTACAAATACAGCATCAGTATCAAGCGAATCTATACTTGATGGTTCTTTATATATGTAATTTTTTCCATAACTTAATGCTTCTGTTGTTTTATTGTTTGGTAATTTGATATGAGTTTCTTTTGCATTTTTCCAAGGCTTTGGAGCTTTATTGCTACCAGCTGTCTTATAAACAGGTAAGTCTAATTTATTTACATCAGCAACTTTACCATCTTTAATTCCGTTAGGGTTAGCGTCAATTACCCATTGTTTGTATTTTGCTTTTTCAGTATCATTTCCTTTTGGTAGCATTACATTAACCAAATCATCAACAGACATGTTATTTTTTACATTTTTTCTAACATAGTCTGATGTATTTTGGTAGCCTTTCCATTCAAGTTCTTTACCGCCGATTTTTTGACCTTGTAAATCAGGCATAGAGAAATGTTTTGCTCCTTTGGCTTTTCCTTTTGGTGCTGGAGTTTTCTTTACTTCTCCTTCTTCATCACTTGCATCAGGTGAAGCG
>CAKUQA010000203.1 GCA_934675225.1 uncultured Candidatus Melainabacteria bacterium
TTTTATCCAATTTTATGCATTTTAGATCCAAGTTGTTACTTCCTAGCTTGTTTTAACATTGTTATAACTTTCTAAAGCTCTAAACGAAGGCGAAACACACTTACAGAATCATTGTGCACTCATATATACACATATATACATACATATACACACATGAGCATGCACATGCACTCCTAGCTTTAGACAATCATGCAATATCTTCTTTTAACCTTATTACATTCATTTTCCTTGCTTATTACACTTGGAATTATTGGAGTTGTGGCAGCTTTAACTTTGCCTGCTCTTATACAACACTACAAAAGACAAGATATTGAAACCAGACTCCAAAAATTTTATTCAACAATGAATCAAGCTATCAAGCAATCAGAACTTGATAACGGAGATTTTTCAACGTGGGAATTTGGTATACAACTTAATGGTGATGACAATGATAACAACATTGAATGGTATAAAAAATATCTTGATCCTTATTTACAAACTCTTAAAGTAGAAATTGATAGCAACAATTATATTCGTATATATTTTACAGACGGAAGTATGGTTCTTTTACGCCGAGCAGGCACAACCTACAATTATTTTCCTTATGCTAAAAAATATGAAGAACTTAAAGACGAATTTGCAGACATAAATACAATTGCAAAATCTACTAAAATATTAGGGAAAGATTCTTTTCTATTTGCATTTATGCCAAATACAACAAATAGTGGTTGGGAATACCATAAAGATAAAGGGTTAGAACCATACAGATGGCACTCTGGCGACACACTTAATTTGAAATCAGGGAATTATGGTTGCACCAAAACCGGACAAAAGCAATATTGTACAGCTGTTATTCAAGAAAATGGTTGGAAAATTCCAAAAGACTACCCTGTTCGGTTTTAATTATTACAGAAAAAGTCATTGTGAGCTGAAGGCGAACAACCTAACAAGAGTACCTTAAAGGCAGGTGAGTGAGTTCTACAATGCCACGATAGCGGAATGAACAATAACTTGTTAGTGAAATCTTAAAATGGGCAATAAGGCAATAAGATTAATAGTCATTCTGAGGGCTTTGCCCGAAAGAATCCAGCTGATTAATTTCAATATTGGTATGATATCTAAAGTATTGTTGTTTACCCTCTCTAACTCTCCCTAATTGAGGGACAGAATATAATAATTGATAGACTCTGAACCAAGTTCAGAGTGACACTTTTTGTCATTCTGAGCAAATTTTCCTCTCCTAAATTAGGAGAGGGGAGGGTGAGGTCTTAAAACTTACCAGCCATGCGATATTTGGCTACACCTCAACATGACAGAACTCTACCCTCGCCCCCCCCCCGACGTGGAGGCGGATTGTGAGCAGAAGGCGAACAGACTTACAAAAGTGCAAGGCCGTACAGCCTCGTTAAACACGAACAACCAAGCAAGGATGCCTAAAAGGCAAGTGAGGGGCTTTATACAAAAATAGCACCTTAAAAGGTGCCATCTTTTATGAATATTTGATGAGTTATTATTTTTCGAGCTCATCCATAGCTTGAAGCTGTTTCTTCTTGTAATTGTGGATTACTGCATCCACTAGAAGTTCATAAGACTTCATACTCTCGATATTCGGGAATTCAGCCTTAAGTTGTTCTCTGACCATTGCTTCCAGCTTACGTTCGTCAGAACTTGATTTTAATTCGTCAACTCCACTAACCATACTTATGTAATCAGCTTTGTTCACATTACGGTTCATAAAATTTAACCAACGGAATTTAGGGTTAATTTGTTCCCCGAATGTCTTTACTATTTTAAGATTTTTCAATCGTTCCAACATGAGTTGACTCCTACCAATTATTTATTATTTTTTTAATTACCTTCTTTACACCATTGTAAAGTATCCTGAAAAAAATAATTTACTTTTTTACAAAGATTGTTTACAATTCTTTATAATTTACTAAAATCAGCTAAATATGCGTACTTAGATTTTAATAATGTTAATAAAGCAAGTCTGTTTTCTTTAACATTTTCGTCTTTATCCATTACCAAAACATCATTAAAGAATTTTTCAACAGAAGGATTAATTTCTTCTAATTGCTTCAAATAAGCCTCATAACTCATATTTTCAGAAACTGTTTCAATTTGAGCTAAAAGCATGCTTTCTGCAGGTTCTTTAAATAGAGCCTTGTTAACAGATTTCTTACTATCTTCTTTAAGCATTCTAAGAACTCTATTTGCACTTTCTAATAATGCAGGTGAGTTCAATTTTGCCAATACTTCAACTCGTTTAATATAATCAGTTAAATCAATAAGCGGATTTTTGTTATCAGCGCATGCTTCCAAAACATTTTTAGGATATTTTTCTGACAAGAAAATAATTAATCTTTGGATAAAGAAATCATAAATTTCATCAGTTATTTTTCCGGAAACACGATTTACACAAGAGCCGGCAGCTTTTTTCACTTTGTCAACAAATCCCTCTCCTTCTGTAGAAATAGGTAACAATAACAATGCTTCATTAACTAAAGTTGCCAAATCAATTTTCAAATCGTTTGTTAAAATTGTTCTGATAATACCTAATGCAGCACGACGTACACCTAACGGGTCAGAAGAACCTGTTGGTTTTTTACCTTCTGCAAATACGGCACAAATATTGTCCATTTTATCAGCAATACCAACAATTTGACCTTCAAGCGTTTTTGCAATTTCTCCATCTGCGTTTAGAGGAAAATAATGTTCTTTAATACCTTCACAAACACATTCCGGTTCTTTTGAAACTCTCGCATAGTCGGCACCGATAAATCCTTGTAGTTCTGTAAATTCAAAAACTAATTTTGTTGCCAAATCAGCTTTTGCTAACAGAGCAGTTCTTTCAACAGTCGAATTATTTCCAATCATAAGTTTTGACAACTTAACAAGTCTTTGGGCTTTGTCATACATTGACCCCATACCTTTTTGGAAAGTAATTCCCTTAATATCTTCAACATAATCTACAAGCGGCTTTCTTGTATCTTCATTGAAGAAAAATACAGCATCATCAAGACGAGCTTTAATAACTCTAACATTACCAGCTGCAATATTTTCGAAATTATTACCCAAGTAATTCGTCATGGTTATAAATTTGTTAATCAACTTGCCATCTTTATATAACGCAAAATATCTTTGATGAACAGCCATAACAGTAACAACCAATTCTTCCGGTAATTTCAAATATTCAGTAGAAAATTCACAAACAGCAGGAACAGGATATTCTGTAATAAATGTAACTTCTTCTAACAAATCGTCTGTATAATAAGGTTCTGCACCTAATTTTGCAGCTTCCTCTTTAGCTTTTTCAATAATTAATTGTTTTCTTTCTTCTTGATCAACTATTACATTATGTTTTCTCATAATTTCAATATAATCATCAGGAGAAGTAATTATGGCTTCTTTTTCTTGAGCAAATCTATGTCCGCGAGAAACATTAGAACTTTCTCTATCAATAATTTTAATTTTAACTTCTTCACTATCAAGAATAGAAACAATCCATCTTATAGGACGAGAAAATTTTACTTCATTTTCAGCCCATCTCATAAAGTGAGAACCTTGAAGTTTCAAAACAATTGAAGGTACATTATCTTTTAACAATTCTATGATTGATTTCCCTTTAATAACAATTTTGGCATGGATATAATCATTTTCTATATACAAGCTTTCCGGGTTAATTCCATTTTTTTTACAAAAACCTTCTCCGGCCTTAGTTAAATTTCCACTTTCATCATAAGCAACTCTTTTAATAGGTCCTTTAACTATTTTTTCTTCATCTTTACTTTGTTTCTCAAGCCCTGAGACAA
>CAKUQA010000204.1 GCA_934675225.1 uncultured Candidatus Melainabacteria bacterium
GCATTATTCTATTTAACAATATACCCAAATGCTAATCAAGTTAAAAACTCAGCACAAACAATTGTTTTAGTCGGTTCAAACTTAAATAAGTGTTTAAATGCAATAAATTTTGAAACATCTGCACAAAACAGATATTCTACCGCAAAACAACTCCGTGCAGAAGGAAACTTTGCTGCTGCCGGTTATGAATTTAATCAAGCATTATCAGATGCAAGTTTTGTAAAAGACAGCTTACAACAAACTGCAGATATCTTAAAAGTTCTTGGAAATGACCCTAAGGCATCCGAATACTATAAAAAAGCAGTTGCAGTTGCCCCAAATGACATACCTTTAAGATTAACCTACGCACAATTACTTGATAAACTTGGCCAAGAAGATGCTTCTGTTGAAGAATATAATTACATACTATCTAAAACAACAGACAATAAAGACGTATTATACTCTTTAGAAAGAATTTACAAGCGCAAACTTGAAGATTCCCCAAACGATGCAGCTATAACTGCTAATTTAGGTGCAATTATGCAAAAAGAAGGAAACTATGATGAAGCATTGAGATATTATTCAAAAGCTGAATACTTAGATCCTTCTAATACAAATACCAGATTAAATGTCGGAACCCTTTACCAACAAAAAGGCGACTACAAAACTGCTATTACAGCCTATGATTCAATTCTGATACTTAACCCTGACAATATTCAAGCAAATTTATACAAAGCTCAATCATTAGCTGCATCAGGAGATAAAAAGAGTGCACTTGAACTATATAAGAAAGTTACCACTTTAGATCCAAACAACGAAATTGCTCAAGCAGATATGATTAATATGGTTAAAGAAACAATGACCATACCACAATTTGTAGAATATATTAAGAAAAACAATCCAAATAATGCATCAGACATATTATATGATTACGCTTTAGATTTACATAAAAAAGACAAACTTGCCGATGCAATTAACCTTTATAATGAAGTAATAAAAATTGATTCAACCAACCCTGAAGTATATGTTAATCTAGCAATCGCACAAGGACAAAACAAAAATTATGATACAGCTTTAGCAACTATTAATACTGCTAAATCAAAATTCAGCAACAATTCTCAAATTACGGAAGCCGAACTTTCATTAAAAGCACAAGCTACAGACGAAAAACTTGAAATTGCTGCAAATTATTACAACAATAAAGATTACCAAAATGCGATAAATGAATATTTAAAAATTTCACCTGCAACAGCAGATACCATGCTTGGCATCGCATCAGCCTATCAAAACCTAAATCAAACTGACAAGGCAATAGAATATTACAAACAAGCTCTTAGCTTTGCCCCTACAAATTCTGATATTGCTTATTACATAGCCGCTCTATATGCTGATAAAGAGGATATGGAAAATGCAAAAATTTTCGCACAAAAATCTTTAGCACTAAATAAGACAAACAAACAAGCTCAAGAATTATTAAAAAATATTTCAGAAAACCTTGTTGCTCAAAACTTAGACAAGGCTATTTCATTATTTGATAACGAAAAATACACAGAAAGCTTAGAATTAATAAATCAAATCTTAGCATCAGATTCAAAAAATGCTTATGCCTTGTACTATAGAGGAATGATTTACGATACCCAAAAGAAATACAGTTTGGCTATTAACGATTATAAGAAGGCTATTAGCTTAAATCCGGATCTTATGATAGCAAACTATCTAATTGGAGTTGACTATGACATGTTAGAGCAATATAAAAATGCAATATCATATTACAAAGCTTTCACTACAACATATTCAGAGGATGATGAATATGCAAAATATGCTAAAACAAGAATAAGTGAGTTGGCTCCGTATGTTAAATAATAATAGGGTAAATCAATTATTACAAGCAAAAGTATCTCTTGCACCTATGGCAGGAATAACAGATTATGTTCTAAGGACTTTAGTCAGACGATATTCGCCGGATGCTCTTTTAACTACAGAAATGATAAGTTCTGAATATTTAGCTCAAACTTTAAACGGTAGAAGCGGAGTAGAAATTCTTAAACGAGATGCCAATCATTCGCCTATTTCATATCAAATTAGCGGACACAAACCTCACATGATGCAACAAGCTGCAAAATTTTTAACCCAATATGCAGACATGATAGACATAAATATGGGTTGTCCGGTAAAAAAAGTTGTTGGTGGACAAGATGGAGCAGCCTTGATGAGAAATCCTCAACTTGCTTCAGATTTAGTCAAAGCAGTAAAAGATGGGACAGACAAACCGGTTAGTGTTAAATTTCGTCTCGGTTATACAGTTGATGAAATGAACTATGTTGAATTTGGTCAAACCATGCAAGAAGCAGGAGCAGAATTTATTACTATTCATGGAAGAACTCGCTCTCAAATGTATAGTGGACATGCTGATTGGGCTAAAATCAAAGAATTAAAAAAAAATGTTGATATTCCGGTATTTGCAAATGGAGATATTTTAACAATTGAAGATGCAATAGAATGTCTTGAACTTTCTTGTGCTGATGGGGTTGCTATTGGGAGAGGTGCTATTGGAGATCCAACACTTATTGCAAGAATTTCTCATTACTTAAAAACAGGGAAAAAACAACCAGTACCACCTCTTGAAGAAAGAGTTGAAATGCTTAAATTCCACTTAAATGAAGAAATAAAATTGCGAGGAGAAAATGTTGCAATTAAGTTTATGAGAAAATTTTATCCGTACTATTTGGCTGGATTTAAAAACGCAAAAGTTTTACGTTCTCAGTTAGTAATTGAAGAAAATTATGATAAAATTATGCAAACTCTAAACAGTTTAAGTTTTGTAAAAACAGAAGCATAAATTTTAGCAATAAAAATTATTTACGAATGTTTAAACTGCTGCAAAGGAGAATAGCTATGGAATTAAATGTAAATTCAGGTCTTAAATTAGCAAAAGAAATTCAACCTTTTAAGTCACCACATGTTAAAGGATTATCTTTAAAAAATTCTCAATATTACATGAATGGCAGAAAAACTCCATACATTGAATCCAGTCAAATTTCTGATTTGTCAGGTATCAATGCCGAATTTTCAACTAAAAAGCTTGCGAATGGCGGAATTTTTGAAGTATATAGAATGAAAGATGTCGTTCTTAAATTGATAAAAAACAAGTTTGGCGACATTAAAGCTTTCAAACTTAGCGGAATGGAAAAATCAGACGTAATGCCAAAGGAAAATATTATCGAAAATACTAAACAGGCATTCGCAGCAAAAGTCAAGAGTTTCTTCGACTAATACGCAGAATTTTAACACTTATAAAAACAGAAATAAGATCTAATAATTTTTAGGTCTTATTTCTGCTAAATTATTATTCAAAGCTACATCCTTTCAGGAGCAGTAACTGCAAGAATATCTTCTAATGCATTATGTAAAACTGTTTTCACAGACCAAACAAGAGAGATACGAGCTTTCATCATTTCTTCATCATCAGAAATTACTCGATTTGCATTGTAGAATGAATGAAATTCACTTGCAAGTTCTTGAACATATCTGCATATTGTATAAACCTGCCTTGTTTCTGCCGAAGTTTTAATAACCGATTTATACTCCTCTAATTTTAAAACTAATTTTCTGGCAGTTTCTAATGTTGGAAGAACAATTTCAGGATTAAAATTAGAAATCAATCCATCCAATTCATCTTCTGTCATTGGAGCCGGAGCTTTTTCTCCTGTTTCTGTATTCAATTTTTCTGATACTAAATGTCTAAGAATTGAACAAGCTCTGGCATGAGCATATTGAACATAAAATACTGGATTTTCATCAGTATTGGTT
>CAKUQA010000205.1 GCA_934675225.1 uncultured Candidatus Melainabacteria bacterium
GTACTCTTGTATAATTTGCTGTAATTAACCCATCATTTTCGGTTGGTTTGGTTTTATGCTCATTACTGTCAAACATAACCCAATTTATACCAACCGCAGGTGCTCCTTCAAACTCTTTCAAAAAATCCGGTATACTGTTCTTTTCTATTGGAACTATATATTCATCCAAATCAATTATTGCAAGCCACTCAGTTTGATTTTTGTATTTCAAAACAGCATCAGTATAAGCTTTATATTGCAAACATTTCCCTTCGCAGTAATCATAAACAACTATGCCATCATTTATATATGGTTCTAACGCCTCTCTAGTATTGTCTGTTGAACCATTGTCATAAAAATAAAAACGTTCAACACCAACCAATTTATGATATTCTATCCACTCTTTTATATAAGGAGCTTCATTTTGGGCAATCGCAACTATAGATAAAAAAACTTTTGGCTTTTCCACAAAATTGGAGTCTAAAACGGTTGGTTTATCAATATACAAACTTTTAAATTGTTTTCCTAAAATAGTTATTGTTCTGATAGGGTAATGATTCTCATCAGCACATTTACCAACGTAAAAAATAAATTTTATTATATTTTTTATTTTTGTCTTAATATCCATAAAATTTAAACTTTTTCTTTTTTAGCTTCAATATTTTTCATCCAATCTTGATGATTTAGATACCAGTCAATTGTAATTTTAATCCCTTCTTCAAATGTTAGAGAAGGTTCCCAACCAAGTTCTGATTGAATTTTATCATTACAAATAGCATAACGCTTGTCATGGCCTAATCTGTCTTGAACATATTTGATAGAGCTTTCGTCTTTTCCCATAGCTTCTAAAATCAAATGTGTAATTTCCATATTTGTTTTTTCATTGTGTCCACCAATATTGTATACTTCCCCAATTTTTCCCTTGTGCAAAACAGTATCAATTGCTGAACAATGGTCATATACATATAACCAATCACGAACATTCAAACCATCTCCGTATACAGGAACTTTTTCACCTTTCAAAAGCTGTGAAATAAAGAAAGGAATAAGTTTTTCAGGATATTGATATGGGCCATAGTTATTAGAACATCTTGTATTTAAAGTCGGCATTCCATAAGTTTCATGATAAGCTCTTACCAACATATCCGCAGAAGCCTTACTTGCTGAATAAGGGCTATTTGGAGCTAAAGGAGTTGTTTCCATAAAATATCCTGTTTTACCCAAAGTTCCATAAACCTCATCAGTTGAAACCTGCAGGTATTTTTCAGTTTTGAATTCTTTTGCAGCTTGCAACAAATTCAAAGTCCCCTGAACATTTGTTTCTACAAAAATTTCAGGATGCTTAATAGAGTTGTCAACATGAGATTCTGCTGCAAAATTTACAACAGCATCTACTTGCTCAACTAACTGAGGAACAAGTTTTTTATCACAAATATTTCCATGAACAAACGTGTAGTTTGGATTATCTTTAACATCATCCAAATTTTCCAAATTTCCGCAATATGTTAATGCATCCAAATTTATAATCTTATAATCCGGATGAGTATTAAGCATGTGTCTGACAAAACAACTGCCAATAAAACCTGCGCCACCTGTTACTAATACTGTTGTCATTTATAATTTCTCCTTTAATATTTATGCTTCTTGCTCTCTTGCTTTTTGAACCTCTGCCAATGTTGGTTGTACTTTATCTTTTTCAGACAAAATCGGCTCAAAATCAATTTCCCAATCAATATTTATATCTTTGTCGTTCCACAAAACTCCTCTATCTGCCTGTGGAGCATATTCACCACTTGCTTTATAAAGCAATTCAGCTTCATCAGACAAAACAACAAAACCATGCGCAAAACCTTCCGGAATAAATAACATGTGTTTGTTTTCTTCTGATAGCTCAACTTTTACATATTGTCCAAAAGTTTCAGACCCTTTTCTTATATCTACAGCAATATCATAAATTCGTCCTCGTCCACATCTTACAAGCTTTGCCTGACTGTATGGTGCTTCTTGATAATGCAATCCCCTAAGAACATGCGCACAAGACTTTGAATGATTGTCTTGATTAAATTCTACATCAATTCCATTTGCCGTAAAATCCGATTTTTTATAAGTCTCCATAAAAAAGCCTCTGTTATCTCCAAAAACTTTCGGTTTAACCAAAATTACATCTTTTATTTTTTGTCTTTCAAATTCAAACGGCATTTTTCTCTCCTCAATTCTTAATTTAAAAACATTATATAATAAATTCAAATAATTAACAAAATGGGTAATAGTTTTTTACATAAATCTAAATAATAATTAAACTCCGAAAGGGGATTTTCAATGAAAATATTTACCAAACTACTTATTACCTTAATAAGTTTATTAAGCGTTTTACAGTCAATAGGAGTTGCCATGGAAAATAAAATTAAATTTGATAAAGAAACATACTTTCTTTCAAATCCTGATAGTAAAAATCAAAATTATTCTTATTATACAAAAAATGAAAATATCGAAAACTGGAATACAAAAATTTATATCGAAAACTTGCCCGACTTGACGAATGAAACAGAAGCAGCAGCAGAATTTGCGCATAAAATTCAAGAAGAAACCAAAGGTGCATCGGTACTTTTATATCCTGATGCCGCGCTGATTGCATACCTAAATTTCCCACAAACAAAAGAATATTATGAATACAATACAGTAGTATTTAAGCCTTCAAAAACCAAAGGATTAAATAAATACGGTTATGCAAAGCGTTTCAAAGCCTCTGAACTTGGTGGACAAGAAAATGCACGAAAAACAGCAATTGATTTTGCAGAAAAAAATACAAAAAAATACATGGAAATGATAGATAAAATGGGAAACTCAATGTATTAATGAGATTCTTCGCTTTGCTCAGAATGACGAAGGTCGTCACTCTGAACTTGATTCAGAGCCTATTAATTATTTCTCTCCCTCAGTTAGGGAGAGTTAGAGAGGGTAAATAACCTAGTATGTAGGACGGTTGTACCTACCCCGTCAATATTGAAATTAATCAGCTGGATTGTTTCGCATTCGCTCACAATGACTCTCTCTGTAATCACTTATTGTCTTAGCGCCCTATTGCCTTATTGACCATTTTAAGATTTCACTAACAAGTTATTGTTCATTCCGCTATCGTGGCATTTATGTTATCAAATTCAAGAGAGTGGCATGTCGAAATAAAGCTGAAACATGATGAACTTTCCCCTCGCCCTTTGTGGGAGAGGGCAGGGTGAGGGGTCAAAATCAGTATTGATACCCCTGAATCAAGATACCCCTCTCTCGTATGCGTAATTCGCGTTGCTCAAACGCCTACTCTCTCTCCCCGTCGGGGCGAGAGTAAGAGAGGGTAAATTAACAATAATTAGATTAAATTAAGTAGGGTGAGGGTAAAATTAGAAGTATTGGAAATATGAAAGAAAAAAGCTTCTCTGATAAGGTCTTTTCACGTTTCACTTCTCACTTCTCACTAAAGTTGCACTCTATAGCCCTAACACCTTAAAACCTTATTGTCATATTGTCTTTTCCAATTCCCCTTTGTAAAGATTAATTTAAAATTTTCAAATTACATGTGTTTGTGGTACAATGTCAATAATAAGAATAGACTTGGATGAGAAAGGGCTAAATATGAGCAATCAACAAAATATGTTTGCAGATGGGAAAATTGTTCCGGTTAATATCAGAGAAGAAATGAAACGTTCATATATTGACTACGCTATGAGTGTAATTGTAGGGCGTGCTTTACCGGATGTTAGAGATGGATTAAAACCTGTACACAGACGTATTTTATATGC